>JAZQAB010000099.1:0-11053 GCA_045545055.1 Clostridia bacterium
GGGTGACAAAATTCCTATCTCCGATTTAATTTGATAAATGGGAAATTCTACGCAAATGGAGTTGTTATAAAACTATTGCAGGGAACGGATTTATCCGTTCCCTGCAATAGTTTTATGACAACTCCATTTGCGTAGAATTTCCCATTTGTCAAATTAAATCGGAGATAGGAATTTTGTCACCCGGCATATAAATTTTGCCATCTATGTCCCAGCCGTTGAAGATTTTCTTTGCCGGTTTGAACAAATCTTCGGGGGCTAATACATATGGAGCGTTATTTACATTTTTACCTTCCTCATTGACACGGAGAAGCTCTTTTATCACGGACTGTCCGTCATAGGTAAACCTCATTGCCTGATGATAGTTAAGCTTCTTGTAGTCATAGATGAACGTACCTGCAAGTCCTACAATAAATGCTTCATCTGTAGTGGGTGAGAAAATAATATTATTAAAATCTCCGCCCCACAGTCCGGGGACTGTATGCCAGGTTTCGCCGCCGTCATAGGATTCGGAAAGCTTGAAATCAGCTTTCATATTCCCTGCAATTCTTCCCGGGTAGCTTGTGACAAGCATATGGTTGGGGTCTTTTGGATTGATTTCCACCTTACGAAATGCCCTATAATTAAACTTTGAGCTATAATCCTTCACAGTACCGTCTGCTAAGTTCAGGCGGACAAATGCCTTTGAGCCGGAGGCAACGTTGCGTGTAATCCACAGATAGTCGGGATTGTTAAGGTCAAAATCAACGTCCGTGAAACCGCTGTAGCCTGGTCTTGCCGCCTGCGTCCAGGTTTTTCCGCCATCGGTTGTTTTATAAATCACGGTGCTTGTACCCGAACCGCTCATAGCTGCCTGAAGCTTGGTGTTTTCGGGATGAACAGCAAGCAGGAAATATTCGTTTTTCTCCCAAGTTTCTCCGTTATCATAGCTGTTGTGATAAGAGCTGTAAATGGTGTTTTTATCCTCATTATCATAGCAAAGTACCCTTGCATTGCCGTAGTTTGCCACGGGATAAGATGTGCCCTCCGAGGTGTCGGAATCGGAGCTGTCACCCTCTGCATCACCGCTATCTTCTTCGCTGCTACCCTCGTCTGAGCCGCCCTCGTCGGCAGGCTCACTGTAAAGTAGTTTTGCATCTTCGTTAAATGCGGCGAAGGTCTTTCCGCCGTCACTTGACTGCTTGATTCCGCAGTAGGTTCCGTGCCCGTTGGTAGAGCCTATGTACATAATGACGTGGTTATCTTCATTGGGGTCAAAGATTGCACGTGTGCCATACTTGGTGCCGTCCCCTGTGGTGAAGGTGGGATATGTTGAGGCTGTGTATGCCGAGCCGTCGTTTACATATGTGCCGACGTCAGTAACCGCCATAAACATTCTGCCTGCACTGTCAAAGGCAATGTCGGTGGCACTGGCACCGCTGTAGCCTGAGGATATACGATTGATTTTATTCATTGTGATTTTCTTAGTACCAAAAAGCCATGATGAGCTATAGATTCCCGTGTACTCATATATGCCCGATGCGGCATATATTACCCTGATATTATTTTTTCCTGCGGTTGTCATATCGGGCTGAAATGCCTGATAAAGATGACCTGTGTAGCCTTCACGGAGAGTACCTGCACCCATACCGTGAGAGCTTTGATAAACCTGCGAAAAGCTCGGGGTTGAAGCAGTGTGATAATCACAGCTTACACGGAGAGGATAGTTGGTATCATGCAGATGCAGATAAAGAGGGTAATTGCCGTCAGCAGTTGACGGTCCGAATTTCAGTCCGTAAAAGCGGATTTTATTGTTATTAAGATCTGTGGGGGCATAATTTTTTGATGTCCAGTTTTTTCCGCCGTCTGTGGATTTGCAAAGGGTATAATCACCTGTTGCAGTAGCTCCTGCGGATGTGATTCTGAGTCCTGCGTAAAGCGTCTTGCCACTTGAATCCCTCGGGTCAAGTGCTATTGTTCTTATGTCGGTGTAGGCTGAGCCGTCATCACCTGTTTTGCGGATTTCCCATTTTGCTCCGCCGTCCTCGGAAACGTACAATCCTGTTTCCACGCCCGTTCCCGACTTTGTCCATACACAGCAGGCATAAATAATCTGCCCGTCGGGAGAAACTGCCATATCGAGAAATTCCGCACTGTTATCTTCCACAAGTGCCGCTAATTCAGGGTACTGAGCCGCTGTAAGATTTGTGACAGTGTCAGTAGCACGGTCGAGCTTCCACACACCGCTTCCCACGCACATATAGGTATTACCCTCATCATCCTGAACGATGGTGTCACTGCGGTATTTTGCGGTTTGTGTATGGTCTGTATCGACAACAATCTGCTCCCATGTATAGCCGCCGTCGGTGCTTCTGTGCACGCCTACCTTACGCATGTATACATAGACGGTATCCTTATCGAATTTATCACACAAGAGACCCTTTGCATCGTGACCTGCGGCATTGTTGGTTGTGCTATGCCAATGCTTACCTCCGTCGGTAGTTTTGTAAACACCGCTGGTATCGCTGCACAGGTACATAATATTGCTATCAAGAGGCGAAATGGCAAGCTGACGAATCTGCTGACACGCCTCGCCGCCCGTTATTCCTGCCGCCTTGTTATTTTCTGCTTCGGTAGCCGTCATTAAATGAAGCTGACGAAGCCAAGGAGCATAGTAGGTATAGTAGGGGTTATCCTCCACTGTCCACGGGGTTTTGTATTCATCGGAGGGGATATACCGTGGAGATTCCCACGCGGTGAATGCACAAACGGAAGTAAATGATGAGATTAGCATCATTGCTGTGCAGAAAAGGCACAGTAGTCGTTTTTTCATTTTCATTTTCCTTTCTTGCGGGGGCGGATTGACAATCCCTCCGTCCCTACGGGACACCTCCCTTTACACAAGGGAGGCTCCGCGGACGGGTAATGCTTGCCCCTACGGGTAATATTATTAATATTCGGTAAGGAATGCTTTTTCTTCCATATACTTATCCACAAGCTTCTGTATACCTCGGATATCTGCTTCTGATTTAAGGATTTCGGGGAAGGTTGTATCTGCGTCGCCACCATTGTAGTATTTTCCCACATATTCTGCCACGTCATCAGGGGCTGTGTTTGCATTCCAGAAATACATATAGGGTTGACCTGATGCCTTTTCCCCTGTTATTGTGCAGTAGGTAAAGAGGGTTGCAATATATCCCGAAAGCATATTGGGATGATAATTATCCTTTACAATAAATGTCTTCTTGTTATACGTCTGGGTTGCACCCTCAACAGTTTCCGTTCCCTCTATAATATTCTTTACAAGATAGCCCCAGTCTGCAATGGGATAGCCTTTTTCATAGAGGTCTTTGTATTGTGCCGGGGTATCCGGATAGGATTTACTATCTGCATTAATTCCGTGTACCGAAGCGTTACCAAGTATTATTACTTTAACATCCGGGTTTCCTGCTTTAAAGAAATTGTGTATAGTTTCTATGTGGTCAGGAAGCGAAGTGTAATTTGATGCCACGCCGGGCGTAATAACAACATAATCATAGTTATTGTCTGTGAGTTCATCCAAATGGACAACTCCCTGGCAGTTATCATGTGTATAACACGGTTCGCCACCGAAAATACTACTGAGCCCATGGCCGCTAAAGGTCCAGTTTGTTACAGAAACATCTATACCATTTTGTTTACAAAGCTGATAGAAACCGCCTGTATCATTGGTTCTGTTACTAAGCTTGTTGCTGTAACTCGCTTTTACAGTTCTTCCGTAGAAAATGTGAGAATTACCTACAAATATAACCTTTTTCCCATCAAACTGCTCCTGAAGCAGTGTCTTAACAGGTGTTTCCTTAGGCTCTGCATACGGTTTGGAAGTATTAGCGTCCCAGATGAAGCACCTGACGCTTGTAGCATCGGGATAGCTTGAAAGAGGAACAGCGAGGCTCAGATTTCCGCTATTTGACGAAAGTGTATCGCTCATAACCACGCCTGAAAGTGCACCATATTTTCCGTGAATTGCAGCAAGCAGACGTACATTTGTGTTCTTTGACGCAATATTGACAGTATAGGTGAAGTCAGTTTCTCTGCTAAGTGTTGTTACGGTTGTATTGAATTTGTTACCTGCAACACTGTTGTAGATAACCTTAGGCTCGCTTGACGCTTCTATATTATTGTAAGCGGCAGTAAAGTTAATCGTACCATATCTGTTTGTATCAGTAGAGTTTTCGCTGTAAAGACTAGCTGAGAAATAGAAGTAACCATCTTCTACTGAATCCTTTATCTTTGTAAGAAGAGGACCACCTGTTATTGTAGTGGATTTATAATTTCCACCGGCATAAGTACTCTTTGTATAGTCGATGCCTGTTAATTTAAACTCCAGTTCTTTACCGGAGGCGTTACCATAGGATCTATTTACAGTTCCTAATGTTTCCACCGTAGTATCTTCATATGGATATAGATACTTTGACGCATCTATAACGGTGGTTGAATCCTCTTTTACCTTAGCGATATCGGATACAGCAGAATCCCATGTTTCTTTTTTAAGCTCTTTAATATAAACGCCCTTGATGTTTTTATTAAAGTTAAATGCAAAAGAAAGCACTGCCGATTCAACTTCTTCAAGGCTCTGCAAAGCAGAAATATCGTACTTGAAATAGTACCATTGTGTTGAATTAGTCGTTGTAGTCTTATTCGTACGTCCGTTGTAAGTCAATCTCTGTTCACCGCTTCCCGCTTTGTAGCCATCAAAAAGGGTAACAACTCCTGTGTCAGTTGCTTTATTGACCCTTATTGCTTCAAAGTCGCTTGCGGTAACTTCGGTAATCGCTTCGGAAGCATGGGCTTTTTCCAATGCCGGTGATACTTCGGGAGCAATAAACACCATTCCCGAAAACATGACAAGAGCTATGCCAAGTGATAAAAGTTTTTTAAACATTTTCTTTTTTCTCCTTTTGTGGTTTTGCCATGTCCTGCGGGCGGCCACACAGGGTCGCCCCTACAGGGTTAATTTCTCTGAAATTGTCCGCTACCATTTGCGGAGTATATAGTTCTTCGCGGTCAAAGCCTTTTGAAACCTCGTACATAAACACGCCGTCAAAATCAAGCTCCTCCAGTTTGGAAAGAACGCTCTCCCAGTTTATTTTGCCGTCACCGGGGAGGCGGTGCTTTTCCTCACAAAGGTCATAGTCGGAAATATGTACGGCGGCTATTCTTCCCTGCATGCCTGCCTTTATAAGTGCATCAAGATAATCCTCGGGAAGTATATGTGTGCAGTGGTTTGTGTCAAAGCATACTTTCAGATTGGGATAGGCACTTAGCATCGCTATCATTTCGGAGGGTATTCCGCAAACGCCCCTGCCCGTTAAGTTTTCCACGGCAAGGGTAACACCCAAGCTTTCACAGTGAGCATATACCTCGCCCACGTGTTTCATGCTTTGGCTAAGCAAGGCACTTCTTTCGGGATAGCTTTCATAGTGAGCACCCGACGGATGCAGCACTATGGTTTTAATTCCGATTCTTGCCGCAGATGAAATCGCACGGTTTATGGTTTCCACCGCCGTTTTTCGCTGATTTTCGTCGGGGTTGGAAAAGCTTATTTCACAGGAAAAGGGTGCGTGTAAGGAAGAAATGGTAACGCCGCAGCTCTTTGCCGCTTCAAACACCTTCTCAGGATGATTGTAGAAATCCAGTTTTTCAAAAGCTCCCGTCCATATCGGCACGGTAAATTCCGCATATTCAATTTTCGCCCTGCTGTATGCTTCAAAGCCCTGCTCTGTATGATTTTCACAACCACAAAGTATACAGGTGGAAGCTCCGAGCTTCCAAGAATTTCTGTTTGTCATAATTTTGTCCTTAATTCTTAGTTTTTAATATAAACCGTGCGTGATTCGTGATTCCAGCCCACGCCTACGCCGAGAGCTTCGGACACGAAACGAATGGGAACCATGGTTCTGCCCTTTGCCGTTACATAGGGGGAAGCATCAAGCTGAAGCTCTTTTCCGTTAATCGTAGCCTTATCGCTTCCGGGGGTAAGGGACACATAGATTCCGTTTCTGCTTGCAGTTATAAGGCGTGTTTCATCGTTATAATTCACGGTTGCACCGAGTTGCTCAAAAAGCTCACGCATGGGAACCATAGTTCTGCCGTTTGTGATTTTGGGCTGCTCACTGTAGCTGACTTCCTGACCGTCGAGGTTAATTCTGATTTTTGTATCAAGATAATCCCAATACGCCTGATAATCGTAAATAAAGATACCCACCATTGAGAACACCCATGCCTGAGTTGTGTTTTCTATCCATTCCACACCTAATATATCGGCTGACCAGAAGCCGGGTACTACACGCCAAGTTTTACCATTGTCTACAGATTCAGCAAGCTTGTAGTCCTTAAACAAGCTGCCGATACCGGGAACGTTGGTGATGAGCATATGGTCGGGATTATTGGGATTCTGCCAGATTCCCTGGAAATACTCGTGACCCAAAAGTGTGCTGGTTTTTGTAATCTGCTGTGTGGTAAGGTCAATCTTTCCAAAGTCCGCTTTCTTGGTATACCAAAGCTTGTTATTGTCTTTTCCGTCAATTATAAGGTCGTAGAAATCATCTATACCAAGCTTCATTACCTTTTCCCATGTCTTTCCGCGGTCATGGCTTACACAGATAGTTGCATTATCACCCTTGGGGGTAACGCCTACAAAAAAGTCGGGGTTCTGGTCGGAGATATCGCTGATGTAGAGTGCCTCTCCGTCCAAGGTATTCTGCACCCAGGTTTTTCCGTTGTCGAAGCTTGTGTGACGTGAGCTATAGATAATATTGTCATTATCGGGGTCGTATTCCAGAACGGAAATGTTACCGCTATTGTAGTGCGGAGTTGCAGGGAGCATTGTGTCCTCACATTTTTTAAAGGCATCTGCTGTGTTTCCGCCGGTGTATGTCTGCCAGAAGCCGAAATATTTACCCTTACCGTTTGCCGCACCGTCATAAATAATGATGTGGTCTTCATCGTTGGGGTCAAAAATAGCTTTTGTGAAGTGGGAGTCAACGCCCTCGCGGAATGTAGGGTAAATTCCCTTTTCCACGTCTAAGTTCCAGGAGCTTTCCTGATAATGCGTACCAACGTCGGTGGTGCACATAAACATCTTTCCGTTTTTACTGAAAGCAATGTCTGTTATAGCCGCACCGCTGTTACCACTGTTAATTCTCTTAATAGTTCCGTCAGGGCTTTTTTCATACATTCCCGATGCGGCAAAGATTACTCTGCCGGGGATATTGGGATCGGGGTCATATGCCTGATACGACCAGCCTGTGTAGGTTTTTCCCGTAAAGGGATCCTCACGGATTGTTTTATCACCAATTCTGTCACTTTTCTTATAAACCTGCTCATATGTATAGCCGTAGTCATAGCTTACATGAAGGGGGTATGTTGATGAGTTTGCAGAATAGTAGAAAGCATACACGCCATCTTCATTTTTAGGTCCGAACATAAGCACACACATGGGCTTGATTGTAGCCTTTACGCCTTCTTCAAGGTTTTCGTAAATATGTCCGTAGCGGTGGGTAAAGGTTTCGCCGCCATCCTCAGAAACATAAAGTCCTGCGGAGTCTGCTTTTCCCGTTTCGGTATTCTTAAATGTGCCTGCTGTAAACACCATCATGGGATTTTCGGGGTGAAGTGCTACAGACTGGGGGGAGTAAACTATGTTCTTTTCCGCATTTGTACCTTTAATTGACCATGTTTTACCACCGTCGTGACTGGTGTAGATACCGTTTTGAATTTCTGTTGTATTTACATCCTCAATACAGCAGGCATAGATATGCTGACCGTCGGGAGATACGTCCAAATCGTACCAGAGCGGACCCTTAGTTCCGTTATAAATGGAAAATTGAGGGGTAAGATTTTCAAGTGTGTCAGTCTTTCTGTCAAGTCTGTAAACACCGCTTGATGCCGCCATAAAAACATTACCTGCATCATCAAGAACGATTGTGTCACCACGGGTTACAACCTTTTTTGTATCGCCGTCGTCGAGAACATGCTCCCAAGTGATACCGCCATCCTTACTTCTGAAAAAGCCCACGGAGCGGTATGCAACGTACACTGTGTCCTTATCTAAATTATCGCACATAAGTCCCTTTGTACAGTGACCTGGAGCACCGTTGGTCACGCTGTACCATGATTTACCGCCGTTGGTGGTTTTATAAAGGCCACCGGTATCTGTACCAAAGTACATAGTATTGGAATCAAAGGGGCTAATTTCTGCCTGACGAATCTGCTGACAGGCTTCACCGCCAAAGATTCCGTTTTCGTACTCCCATGTACTCATCAGATGAAACTGACGAAGCCACGGAGCATATACCGAGATAAACTGATTTTCCATATAGGGCTCCTGATATACGTCCATCGGAATCTGACGGGGGTTTTCCTTTACGGGGAAATCCGCAGATACTGAAAGTGCAGAAAATATTATTAACATTGCAAGCGCAATGCTTAAAATGCGTTTTTTCATTTTGCCTTTTCTCCTTTCTGAAAGTTCGGACGACCAATGGTCGCCCCTACGGGGAGGAATTTTCATTATCGTTTCTTACGGCTGTGGGAGGGGTCTCCCCCTCCCTGCCGTTTGGTTATTTAGTTAAATTGTTTCGTTGGGGTCGTAGATTGCTGCAGAGCCAGTCTCTGTAGGATTAGTAAGAGTAGCTGTCTTTCCGCTGTTTCTGTGACCGTAAATCTGAGCATTGGTTGTTCGTCTGCTTCCACTTGCGTAGCGAACTGTTGCAGTATTTGTACAATTTGTAAACGAAATTCCTGAAGCATTCAGAACATTACCAAGGATACCACCTACTTTCCAGTTATAAGGCATAATAATCTTTCCGTTGTTAGTACATCCTGAAATTGTTATCTGAGTTCCGTTTGATATTGTTGTAGTTCCGACAATACCGCCTACGCCGTAGTTACCTGCACCGGCAGTAGCTGTAGCAGCGCCGACACGTCCGTCTATCATAACGTTTGAAGCACAGTTTGAAATTGATACTGCTCCAACTTCACCTGCTATAGAGCCAAAGGTGTTAATGTAAGCATTAGATGCCGGAACAGCTTTACCGTATACAGTTATACCGCTTAAAACGGCTGAATTTGTAGCACTTGCACATACTACAGATACCGCATGAACATTTGTAGCAGAATTAGACGTTGATACAACATATGCTCCCTTAAAGGTTACGTTCTTAGCTGTACCGCCGGCAACTGAGCTGAAGAAGCCCGTTCCGCTTCCTCCCTGCATATAAAGGCCGTAGATTGTCTTGTTGTTACCGTCAAATTCTCCTGTGAATGCATCTATGGTAAATGAAGTCCAATCGTTTGCTGCTGTTACATTAGCAGAGGTGTCATACCAATTTTCATCAAATACATCATCTGAGTTTTCATCGAAATAGTTAAGGTATATATCATTTTCAAGCTTTGCCTTTGCATCAGGAGTTGTCTTTACAGTATTTGAGAACCATGCAAGGTCTTCGCCCGTTTTAATCAGGTAATAACCGCCTTCAAGTGCAGGAGCATCTGTTGCAGCTTTACCGGACCATACCTCTTTCATTTTTGCCTCTAAGGTGATATTACCTGTTACGGATATTTCCTGACCTATGCTGTAACCGTCCCAACCGATAAGCTTCCAGCCGTCTTTAGCAAAGCCATATGCTTTAGCTGCTGTTTCATCGGGAATTTTGAAATATGTTTCATCCAAGCGTTCCTCTGCTTCATTCCATTCCTTCGGCGAGAAATCAAAGGACGCTTCTGTGCCTGTTTCTGTGTCTTTGAGTGTAATCACGTGTGTAGGTGTCTCTACCCATTGAGCGGTAAGAGTAGTATTTGCTGTCAGTTCGAATGTAGCACCAGGGGCATATTTTCGTCCGTTCGCCTCATTCAGCCAATACTTAAAGGCGTATCCGCTGCGTGCGGGTTTAGTTGTTTCAACGGTTACATATCCTTCATTAGTGCAGCGTACACTCTCTGCTTTCACACCGCTGACAGAATCTGTAGTGCCGCTTGAATAGCTGAGGCTATATTTACCTGTGTTTTCAGGACGAGGAAGCTCAATCAGCCATACATTCTTACGCAGGTTTTCATAAGCCGCATACAAAAGAATACCTGTGGGGTCATATGGTACATTTTCAACTGTTCTTACATCTTTAATCGTAACGGGAATTACTTCCACGCCTGCAGAGCTTACCTCGTAACGGCAGAAGTTCGAGAATTTGCTTGAATCAACCCATGTATATGTACCACTGTCGGAAATATCGGAAGTACTTGTAATCTTGATATAGCTATCGTCTACAATTCCCGTATATCCGCCGTAAGCACGATAATGATGATTAAAGCTGCCGATTCTGTTAACCACGATTTTCTTATCTGTTATATCGTAACATTCCTCAATAGCCGTAATTTCACCACGGTCATTGGATTCAAAACGAATGATATCTCCACGCCCTATTTGGTTATATACATATGCGTTACCGGGGTCTGCATTGTATGCCGCCAAAGCATCTTTGTATGCCTGACTTTCCGCCCCTCCTGTGTAATCATCTTCAACAGGCTTTGTCAGTGACTTTTTCTCAAGCTTGGAAACCATTTCATCGGGAACGATTACGCTACCACGTGAAGTTCCGCTGTAGTAGTAAATTTTCTTAACCTCGCAGCCGTCCTCATCAAAAGTGGTTACGATTCTGTCAACAAGCATCAGATAGGGGTCATCGCCGACAGAGGAATCAGTCTTTGAATCCATAACCCTATAAATAATTGCCGCTTCGGGAGTTCGTGTACCGATTGTGTAAATGTCAAGCTTATAATCTCCATCGTTTGAAAATCCGCCGGTCTTTGTTTCGTATTCGTCGAGATTTCCTTCCTCATAACCGAATACGCCTAAGTTTCTGCTTAATCTAAGGTAATACTTTCCGCCAAGGGATCCATTACTCTTATACTTAAGCTCACCATCGTCAATTTTACGTCTTCTCTGAAGCGAGGTGTTCTCGTCTTCTACGCCCGGCTCTACATGAGCGGTGTCAATTTTATTTATTTTTCCGTCGGAATTTACATCGAAAATGATACC
>JAZQAB010000100.1:0-12604 GCA_045545055.1 Clostridia bacterium
ATTACCGCATTATATCCATGAATAGCCATGGTGGGAAGAAGCAAAAACAAAAGCGTGACGTTTATTATACCCTCCAGCACGTTATATACCATGGAATGAACCTGCTGTCCCAAGCCCTTCAGACACCCGTCGGTTACGCAGTCAATATATATAATCGGGATAAGGGGGGCAAAAATACGTATGTATTTTCCTGCCTCCCGACTTTTGTAAAAGCTTTGTCCCAAACTATCCGAATAGAAAAACATCAGCCCCATAACACCGAAGCTGAATATGATGCCTATTCTGAGGGCTCGGTTTACAATATAGGCAATGCCCATTTTTTTACCGTTTGTCTGTGCACCGGTGAGGCGAGGTACAAGTATGTCCCCCAAGGCATTTAAAAGTGCGGCGGGAAACATTATTACGGGAAACGCCATCTGCCCTATTATACCATAGGTAACAAATGCCGCATCTGCCGCCATTCCCGACTTTCTGAGCCCATGCGGAATTATAATCTGCCCAAGTGAACTGAGTCCCGTACGCATATATGCACTTACAGCGAGGGGAAATGCTGTTTTGGTAAGGGTAGAGAGATTTTTTTTGCTTTTATGGCTTTCCTTCCTCCCGAAGCTTTCAAAAAGATAAAGCACAAGTAAAATAAGAGAAAGAGAAGCTTCTCCTGCAAAAGAGCCTGCCGATAAAACACCCATGACATTTTCTTTGCCAAAATTTTCCAAACAAACTATAACAAAGCATATCCGTATAAGCTGCGAGGATATTTCAGCCGTTACCAATCTCAGAATTTTCTGTTTTGCTGTAAAGTAGCCTTCAATCACCGCTCCTACGGAAATAAAGGGCATAGATACAGATATTATGCGAAGGGGCATTGCAGCCGAGCTTTCCATAACCCAATAATGTGACAAGGAATCCGAAGCAAAGTACATTACTCCGCCGGAAAGCACGCCGAACATAATTCCGTATAAAAATGCACTACGCATCAAAGAATGAGGAAAAGAATTTCCCATACTGCACTGCTGGGCGGCAAGCCTTGTAACGGCAAATCGCACCCCCGAAATGGCAATGGTTGCAAAAACAACCCCTACTGAGGAAATAATGCCGTAAAAGCCAAGCTGTCCTGCCCCTGCCTGTGCCGCTAGATACCCCTGAAAGAAAAGTGCACACAGACGCAAAATTATGCTGCCCGAAGCAATTAAGAGCGTATTTTTCAAAAGCTTTGCCGCACTGTCCATAAAAAATCACCCCATACACTTTATGTGTATGAGGTGATTTGATTTTTATGATTATTTAGTTTCTGTTTTGGTTAGCTCAGTACATATACTCTGCAAGGTCTTACACCGAACTGAATACATTCCCTCTGAGTTCTGTAGCAAAGGTCAACACGCTTGCCCTTAATTGCACCGCCTGTGTCTGCCGCAACCGCATAGCCGTAAGACCAGCTTCCGTCAAGTGCTTCAATATACACTCTGGAGCCGAGAGGAATAACTCTGGGGTCAACCGCAATTACGCCTTTATCAAGCGGAACGCCCGTTGCAGTCTGTCCTGCATAGCCGCCATTTTCCTCTGCGGAAAGGTCGTAAGCCGTTGCCTTACATTCGATTACATACTTGTAGCTGAAAGAGGTGTTATCTGAGGCTGTGCTTACCTTCGCATCAGTATCACCGTATTCAACAATTTTGTCAACAGGAGCCTTTAACAGAGTTTCGGAAACTGTTTCCCTTGAAACTTCCTTGCCGCCCTGATACTTTACCTTGTAGGTAACGCTTTTTTCACCCTCAACACCTTCACGGATAACATTTGTGTATCCGGCAGGGAGAGAGGTGTTCACTCTCTTAATTGTGTTGTAAGAAACCTGTGTGGTTTCAGTTATCTGCTTAGTCGATACTGAGGCAGCTTCGTTCCCTGAATTTGAATGGTAGTCCGTACCTGCAAGAATGATTCCGCTTGAGGAAAGATATTCGCCAAGAGCCTTTGCACGAATATCGTCGGCACTGCCATATGTGAAGGGAGCCGCAATTGAGGTAACTGTATTCATTAAAATTGCTATAACTGCACTCGTTGCAGCCACAGTTCTTTTTATCTTTTTGCTGATAAGCATTTTATCACGTCCTTTAGCTTTAAATCACCGTGAACCATTATACTTAACAATACGACGTTTGTCAAGCTTTTTTGCGGTTTTTGTTATAACTTTGTAACATTTTCTTAAAAACTTGTGTCATAAAAAAACAAGAAACCCAATATATAGGGGTTTCTTGTTTTTTAATTTATGTTACATTTTATCAGCAAGAACGCTTTTTATGCTTAATTTTATGTAATTTTCGTAATATTTTTGGAAATTTTTTCGGGAAATTGCGGGCGGATAATATCCGCCCCTACCAACAAGGGTATTACCGAAACGGGCGACCACGCAGGGTCGCCCCTACTTAGCTTTAGAACTATCGCTTGGTACATTTCGGGGACTGTCCCCAAAATGGGAAATCCTACGCAAACGGTTGGAGCAAGCCCCAACCCTACAAGCAATCTTATAAGTATTTCGTAATCGGGCAACTTGTGATTTTTCCCAAGAACGCAATCACTTAATCTTTTTTGCTTCCATATAGTACCGCTTCTCATTTGCCTCTCCCATTGAAAAGGTCTTTCTGGGAAGTGCACCGTCCTTGATTACTGTTTCAAAAAGGCTACTCTTTTCGGGCTTGGGAAGAAGAAATCCCACAGCTCCGTCCTTTGCACTGAGCGAAGCCACTACATCATCACCGTGAATATAGTCAACCTCATATGAAAGAGTATCCAAGTATTTCTGAAGCGTTCCCACGCTGATGGGGCTTGAAGTGTTGTTCATATAAAGAGTTTTTCTGCTCTCGCCTTTCACAAGGACAATCTCTTGACCACCGCTGTTTTCCTCGGTGCAGTCAAGCTCTTTTACAAGGGTATCGATAAAGAGCTTTTCGTCCTCAATTCCGAAAACAACTCTATGTATAGGCTCAAACTCCAAAACCTCGTCATGGATATTTTCAATTTCCACAAGGCAAAAACGTGCAGGGTGATTTTCCTGCTCTTCCTTTGTAAGCGTCCCCTTTATATTCTCCCAACAGGTTTTTGCCGTTGCAAGGGAATGATTACCGTCGCCAACCGCAAACAGAAGGCCGTCTGCCGCATTTTTTGCAAAAGCATCAAGCTTTGCCTCAAACTCATCGGCATCATCAACAAGCCAGCCTGCAAGATGACCGCCGTTTGCCATAAGCTCAAAATCATAGAGCTTTTCGCCCTTTTTTACATTCTCGATAATGTTTTTTTCTGAATCATCAATAAGAAGCATTACATGGGGAAGCTCCAAGGGTGCATCCTGACGGATTTTCACTCTTGGGGGGATTCTTTCAAGAACGGTTCCCTCTGTGGCTCTGATGGGGCATTTAACTCCCTTGTGAAAATCGTATGCTTCAAGGTCAACCGCACCTATAAGCCCCTTTCTCACTCTGCCGCCCGAAAGAGTTCTTTCGATGTATATGTAGGAATTTTCATAGGTTTTAAAAATACCGCTATCCAGATAGCTTTTCATGGTTTTGTTAATTTCAGCAATCCTGCCGTCCCCCTGAGAAAGAAAAGCTTCGGGGTACACAAGGTTAAGCGTACTGGGGCTATCGCCTACAAGCTGTTGTGCCTTTTCCCAGTATTCGGGCTGTGATGTGTACTGGTCGCACGCCACCACGCTCCATTTTGTAAGGTCTGCCTCCTTGGGAAGCATAATATCCGCTTTATTAAAAATTGCCATTTTACATTTCTCCTTTTATTCCATTTCTCCAAGCTCATAAAGTATTGCCGCACTTACTGCAAGGGGTGCAGTTTCCGTACGCAAAATTCTTTTTCCCAATGTCACGCTTGTAATGCCGTTTTCCTTTGCAAGATTAATTTCATCTTTCTCAAAGCCGCCCTCGGGGCCAATCATAACGGCTACGGTTTTGGGCTTTTTCCCCAAAAGTGCCTTTTTTAAGGAGACCTCTCTTTCCTCCTCATAGGGAATCAATGCAAGGTCTGCCTCCGACGCCATCTTTACCGCTTCTTTAAAGCTAACGGCATCATTTACATCGGGAATTATTCCGCGTTTACTCTGCTTTGCCGCTTCCTTTGCGATTTTGCGAAGCCTGTCCACCTTGGCACTTTTATCAAGCTTTGCGACGGCACGCACAGTGTCCACGGGCACAATCCGTACAACACCGATTTCCGTAGCCTTCTGCACAATGGTTTCAAGCTTGGGATTCTTGGGAACGCCCTGAAAAACCGTAATTTTCGTTTCAGGCTCAGTTTCAGCCTTCCTTGAAGATAGAATCCCTGCCGTAACCGTCTTTTCAGAAAAGTCCTCCAAAACAGCTTCGTAAAAACTGCCTTCGCCGTCGCAGAGAGTTACTTCATCACCTTTTTTCATACGGAGCACACGGCTTATATGCTGTGCTTCCTCGCCTGTGATTGTGGCTGTGCTTTCAGTTATATCGCTCTTGTCTATGTAGAAATTAGCCATAAAAATCTCCTACTTTGAAATTATGCAATACCAGTCGTTTTCTTTTCTGATTTCCTCTATGGTAAATCCGTTTTCCTCGATTGCGGCTTTTACCTCATCGATACGCATCTCTATAATTCCACTGGCAATGAACGTACCCCCGTCTTTAAGATAACGCCTTACGTCGCTTGCAAGAGGAATAATGACATCCGCCACAATATTTGCCACCACAATGTCGTACGGTCCGCTTTTTTCGGTACTGCTCTTAAATTCTTCGTCAATAAGAATGTTCCCGTCAAGAACGGTATATACATCTTCGCCTATGCCGTTAAGAGCGGCATTTGAATAAGCTATTTTCTTGCAGTTGGGGTCAATGTCAACGGCTCTTGCCTCCCCTGCTCCAAGCATAAGGGCTATAATGGAAAGAATACCGCTGCCGCAACCGAGGTCAAGAATTTTATCGCCTTTCTTGACGGTTTTATCAAGGGTTTCCACACAAAGGCGTGTCGTTTCATGCTGACCGCTTCCAAAGGTCATGCCGGGGTCAATATTAAATACGATCTTTCCCTCTGCGTCCTCTATATTTTCCCATTCGGGCTTGATTACAAGACGGTCACCTACGTAAATAGGTTTGAAATACTGCTTCCAGTTATTTTCCCAGTCCTCCTCGTGCATTGTGTCGATTTCCACACGGAGAGAGCCGAAAACATTACCTGCATCGAGACTTTTAAAGGACACAAGGTCATCACGGACAGCACTAAGCAGCCTATGCCCGTTTTCATTATCGCTGACATATATTTTTACACGGGTTTCTCCGTTCATTTTTTCACGAAGCTCTTCGTCCACATAGTCCCAGTACTGCTTGTTGTTTTCGAGGAAATCCTCAAAATCATCCTTGTCCTGAATTTCCACGCCCGTAACTCCTAAATTATAAAGACGTCCGCAAAGAGGGTCTATTCCCTCAGGGGTTGTATATATGCTTACTGCAAGCCAATCCATAAGAACTACCCTCCTTATTTAAAGTATTCCTTCAGCTTTTCCGTAAATTTTTTACGCTGATTATAGTTCTTTTCATTGCTTTCATCCGCAAACTTTTGGAGAATTTCCCTTTGCTTTGCCGAAAGATTCTTGGGTATCTCCACTATGATGCGTACATACTGGTCGCCTCGGGAATTTCCACGGGTAGCAGGAATACCTCTGCCTTTAAGACGGAATTTTGTTCCCGGCTGCGTTCCTTCGGGAATTTTCTGCAATACCTTTCCGTCAATGGTGGGAATTTCAATTTCACAGCCCAAGGTCGCCTGAACAAAGGTGATGGGCACATCAACGTAAACGTTAAATCCGTCACGGCGGAACACACTGCTTTCCTTTACGTAAACGGTTATAAGAAGGTCACCGTTTCCGCCGCCCCTTGTTCCTGCTTCGCCCTCGCCGTGCACGGCAAAGGTCTGCCCATGGTCAATACCCTTGGGAATGTCAACCTCTATCACACGACGCTCCCTCGTCTGTCCGCTTCCGTTACATATGGGGCAAGGCTCTTTTATTGTGCTTCCCTTGCCACCGCACTGATTACACGTAGAAGTGCTTGCAAACTGACCAAAGGGGGTGTTTTGAACACTTCGCACCTGTCCTGTGCCATTACATCTTGAACACTTTTCGGGAGAAGTGCCCTTCTTTGCACCGCTACCACCGCATTCCGTGCACTTTTCTCCACGTATTATGGTAATTTTCTTTTTGCAGCCGAATGCCGCTTCTTCAAAGGTAAGCTCGATTGCCTGCTGTATATCTCTGCCGCGGGCAGGGCCGTTTCTCCTTGCTCTTCCGCCGCCAAATCCGCCTCCGAAAAAGCTGTCAAAAATATCGCCCATGTCAAAGCCGCCGAAGCCGCCGCCGTAACCGCCGCCGCCGAAGCCTGCATTGGGATCTACCCCCGCATGACCGAACTGGTCATAACGGCTTCTCTTTTCACTGTCACTTAAAACATCATAAGCCTCAGATGCTTCCTTGAATTTGTCAGCGGCATCGGGATTATCCTTGTTAAGGTCGGGGTGATACTGCTTGGCAAGCCTTCTGTATGCTTTTTTTATTTCATCGTCCGAAGCACCCTTTTGAACGCCGAGGACCTCATAGTAATCTCGTTTATCTGCCATAATGCACCTCTAAATTAAAATGCGAAATGCAAAATGCGAAATGATGGACGATTTTCGCTATGGCGAAAATCCACATTCACTTCGAACTTCGAATTTCGAACTTCGAATTCCACATTCTTCCTCCACTTCGCACTCTGCATTCTGAATTATTCTTTATTAGTTTTCTGTTGTATCTGTGAAGTCTGCATCGTACACATTTTCGCCATTGGGCTGTGCATTAGCACCGGGCTGTCCTTGGGGGTTAGCCTGCTGATAAAGCTTTGTGCTGATTTCGTAGAACTTCTGCTGAAGTGCTTCTGTAGCCGCTTTAATCTGCTCATTATCTGTACCCTTGAGGGCTTCCTTAACCTTTTCTACCTCAGCCTGAACTGCATCCTTATCAGCCTGCTCGACCTTGTCGCCAAGCTCTGTGAGTGTTTTTTCCGTCTGATATACAAGCTGGTCGGCATTGTTGCGGATTTCGATAGCTTCCTTACGCTTCTTATCTTCTTCTGCGTACTGTTCAGCTTCTTTTACAGCCTTGTCAATATCCTCATCGGAAAGGTTGGAGGATGCAGTAATTGTAATCTTCTGCTCCTGACCTGTTCCAAGGTCTTTTGCACTTACGTTTACGATACCGTTGGCATCAATATCAAAGGTAACTTCAATCTGCGGAACTCCGCGGGGTGCAGGTGCAATACCTGAAAGGACAAAGTTTCCGAGAGTTTTATTATCTGCCGCCATTTCTCGCTCACCTTGAAGAACGTGAACGTCTACACTTGTCTGATTATCTGCCGCAGTAGAGAAAATCTGGCTCTTTCTTGCAGGGATTGTTGTATTTCTTTCGATGAGTCTTGTGCAAACGCCGCCCATTGTTTCGATACCGAGAGAAAGGGGTGTTACATCGAGAAGAACGATATCTGTAACGTCACCACCGAGAACGCCTGCCTGAATAGCCGCACCGAGTGCAACACATTCGTCGGGGTTAATTCCCTTGTGGGGGTCTTTTCCGATAAGCTTCTGAACGGCTTCGTTAACCGCAGGAATACGGCTGGAACCGCCAACCATAAGAACCTTGTCAATTTCACCTGTTGAAAGACCTGCGTCCTGAAGGGCTTTCTTTGTAGGAATAATGGTACGCTCTACAAGCTGTGCAGTAAGTTCGTTGAACTTAGCACGTGTAAGAGTGATATCAAGATGCTTGGGACCCGATGCATCTGCCGTAATGAAAGGAAGATTGATGTTACTTGTTGTAACGCCCGAAAGCTCGATTTTTGCTTTTTCAGCCGCTTCCTTAAGTCGCTGCATAGCCATACGGTCAGTAGAAAGGTCGATACCGTTATCTCTCTTAAATTCATCTACAAGATATTTAATGATAGCTTCGTCAAAATCGTCACCGCCAAGTCTTGTGTCACCGTTTGTTGCAAGAACCTGGAACACACCGTCACCAATGTCAAGGATTGATACGTCGAATGTACCGCCACCAAGGTCATAAACCATGATTTTCTGGTCGTTTTCTTTATCCATGCCGTAAGCAAATGCCGCTGCTGTAGGCTCGTTTATAATACGAAGAACTTCAAGGCCTGCAATTTTACCTGCATCCTTTGTAGCCTGACGCTGTGCGTCGGAGAAATATGCAGGAACTGTGATTACTGCCTGTGAAACAGTTTCGCCAAGGTAGCTTTCCGCATCAGCCTTAAGCTTTGAAAGCACCATTGCACTGATTTCGGGGGGAGTATAGCTCTTATCGTCAATGTTTACTTTGAAATTAGTACCCATTTCTCTCTTAACCGAGATAACTGTTCTGTCGGGGTTTGTAACTGCCTGTCTCTTTGCTACCTGACCTACAAGTCTTTCGCCTGTTTTTGTGAAAGCTACAACGGAAGGTGTAGTTCTCGCACCTTCTGCATTTGCAATTACTACAGGCTCGCCGCCCTCCATAACTGCTACGCATGAGTTTGTTGTACCCAAGTCAATACCAATAATTTTTGCCATGATTGTATACCTCCAAATATATTAAAAATTTTATAAACACCATTAAATTCGAAATTCAAAGTTCGAAGTGCGAAGTTATCGTAGATTTTCGCTGTAGCGAAAATCCTCCGTCATTTCGAATTTCGCATTTAGTTTGCGACCTTTACCATACTGTGGCGGATTACTCTATCACCGATTTTATAACCCTTTTGAAATTCTTCCAAAATGATATTTTCGCCTGCATTTTCGTCCTCCACATGCATTACGGCATTGTGAACTTCGGGGTTAAATTCCTCGCCCACGGCTTTGATTTCCTCTACGCCCAGAGCGGTAAGAACTTCGTCCATTTGTTTTTTCAGCATTACAACGCCCTCATAAAAAGCGTCCTTATTTTCTGCACTGTCAATCGCACGCTGAAAATTATCAAGCACTGGAAGGAACTTCTCCACCACTACCGCTTTTGCTTCGGGGTAGATACTTTCCTTCTCTTTAATGGTACGCTTGCGATAGTTGTCATATTCGGCAAGTGTACGAAGATATTTCTCATTTACGTCATTGTACTTTTTTTCAAATTCGTTTTCTTCTTCCAAGGGAGCTTCCTCGGTCACTTCAGCATTTTCGGCTGTTTCCTGCTCCTTAATTTCCTGTTCTTCTTCTGTCTTTTTCTTAGTTGCCATCTATGTTCATTCCTCTCGTATTATTCTTTGTCTCCGTAAAGCATTTTGCTTAAAATTTCACTGAGCCGGCTGTTAATAAGCTCAAGCGAAGAAACCACTCTTGCGTAGTTCATACGCTTAGGACCTATTATGCCGATTTTTCCGTAAAGCTTGCCGCCTACATTGTAGTTGGCAACAACCAAGCTTGTATCACGCATTTCGGGAGCTTGATTTTCACTTCCGATTTTGATACTGATATGTTCATCATTCCCACATTCTGTAAGACTAAGCATACGAGACAGATTTTCTTTCCTGTCAATAAAGGTGAGAAATTCTCTTGCCCTGTCTATATTTTCAAATTCGGGATTGTTTAGAATATTTGAAGCTCCGCCAATGTACACCCTGCTGCCCGAATTGCCCAAACATTCGAGCACAAATTCTATAACGGTTTTCAAAAAGTCACCGTATGATGCCATCGCTTCATATATAAGCATGAGGCGTGCAGGAGTAAAATCCTCCGCACAAAGCCCCGTAAGCTGTCCCGACAAAAATTCCGATATGGAATCTACAACCTCATAATCAATATTTGAGCCTACCTTCATATGGCGGTTACGCACAACACCTGCATCAGTAACGACTACGATAAGCACGCTTCCCTGCTCAATCAGCATCATTTTCACACTTTTGAGTCTGCAGGAGTTTTCCGCAGGAAGCTCCACTATGGCAGGGTAGTTTGTGGTTTTTGAAATAATGTCGGAAATTTCGGAAATCACATTTTCAAGCTGACTATATTTCCTGTCCATACTGCTTTGCAGACTTGTAATTTCCTCCATAGTAAGGCTGTACCGATGCATCAGACTGTCCACGTAGAATCTGTAGCCCATTTCCGAGGGGATTCTGCCGGCAGATGTATGGGGCTTATCAAGATAGCCCATTTCCTCCAAATCCGCCATTTCGTTACGAATAGTTGCCGCTGATAGCCCAAGGTCGTGGTTCTTTGCAATATTACGTGAGCCTATGGGCTCCGCCGATTGAATATAGTCCTCAATAATCGCCTGAAGAATGGCTTTTTTTCTATTGGAAAGCTCCATATGCTCACCTCCGTTTTTCTTTTGTTAGCACTCAATCTTTTCGAGTGCTAACAATAATTTACCACTCATAAGGGCAAATGTCAAGCATTATTTTCTTTTTTTACATAAAAACTCCATGAACACTAAAATGCGACACATTGGGGACAGTCCCCAATGTGTCGCATTTTTTTATAAACGACTGTTTAGTTTTGCTGTAAAGTCCATTCTTTTGCAAGACTCCACGGACGCAGTGTTCCGACACCCAAAAAATAAGCAGTAAATTTTTCTATCGGATTATTCTCCACATCGTCAGCTATCTTCACCATATCAAATGTATCTCTTATAGATTCTGTTTGATTGGGATGAATGGCTATACCTTCATCTGTTTTTATAAAGGGTGTTACAGGCGGAATACTCTTTGTGGTGTACTGTGCCAGATAAAGATTAGTCACTTCCTTAACTATTTCCTCACCGTTTTCTTCAATAACCTGCGGCACCTTGATTTTCGCAGGAGAGGTAACCATTGGTCCTGTATACAGGTCTTCACTCTTAAAAGGAATTGTAATCGGCTCACCGGAAGGTCCGTCAATCACAATATCTACTGTAAAACAACCGTCCTCATCTTTCTCCGCAGTGAAGTAGGTACTGTTCATATTAAACAAATGGTCTGACTCGTAGCTCCTGTCATCGCAGGTGTATTTCTCACCTGTCATTGTACCAAAATCAGTTCCATGAGCGTTATTATTGAGTCCTGAATCCGACACCATAAAATACCCGTGCCATGCACGTGGATCTTCCCTTACGGCACCATTTTCAAGGGGATCATCATTGGTCATATCCATATGGTACCACTGACCGTCAAGCTTCACATAGTTCCACATGTGATTTTTCTCTTTTGAATAGCAGAAATCCATTTCTATTTCAAGCTCATTCGCAATCATGTAAAGTGCCTGAGAATATCCCTGACACACGGCAAAATTATCACGCAATGCACCAAGTGCATGGTATATAGTATCGTCTATCGGCTCTGTATTCGTTTTATCCAACACACGCACATCATAAACACAGTCCGCCACCATTTTGTCATGGATTACCAAAAGCTTTTCAAGGTCGGTGTCATAATTTGCGACAAGGTCGGAATATTCCTTTACTGCGGTAGCCATAGCCTCGCGTGCAACGTCTGCCTCGGCTTTATTCGCAACATGATATGTCGGTATCACTGCACCTACAATATCAGTACCGAGAACCAAAGCAATATCTATATACCCTGTTTTCAAAAGCGTTTCGGGATGCTTCAACACAGCGTGAACATACTTGTCGAAAAACTCATCAGCATGTATTCCATACTGCTCAAGCCCCACGATTTTTATGGGAAGCTCGTTATACTCAAGCATATACGCTTCTATGAAGCAGGCAATATATTCGTCAAAGGTTAAGCGGCTTGTGCTAAAAAAGCTGACCGGTTCCTCCTCTAAGGTTACAGTGCCGCCCTTTTCAAAAAGCACTCCGCTAAGCGGAATATGATTTTCGGCATCAACCTTGTCTAAAATAGCACACTTTGCAAAACAGCCCTGTGACACAAGGCTAAGCAGCACCAGTATGCATATAATACGCTTTGTCATTTTATCCCCTCCGATAAAGGTTATGGATACATTTTACTACATTATCGCTCGGCTGTCAAGCGAACAAAAATGCGACACATTGGGGACAGTCTCCAATGTGTCGCATTTTTACTTTATCCGATACAATGCACTGCGATGAATCCCTGTCAATCGTGCCAAAGTAGATTTTTCTATATTACACTCTTCCATAACCTTTTTCAAAATTGTGTGCTTTTCATCTTTTGGTAAGTTTCTTATTTCGTATGGCTTTATTCCGCCTGTAATTTGTATAATTTTAACTCTTGCTGCTATATCTTTAAGGCGTAATCTATCTTCAAAATCTTCCCCATCGCATTCTGAATTGCTAAACTGAACAAATTGTTTAACTGCCTTCTCTCTATTTATATCAAGCATATCCAACAAAAAATCAATGTCGGTAATTCCGCCTGAATTATTAACATAATCAGAATAACTACTATATTTATAGCCTTGCATGCTTTCAGAAAGATTTGCCTTCACGGGGTTTTTATGTATATATCTTGACAAGGTCAAAAAATAGCTGTCATCCTCTACAGGGATGCTTTTATAACGGTTTGAAAAAAGATGTCCGCTTCTCTCATACTTATAATTATACCATCCTGCATAATGTGACAATAATCTTTTCATTATATTTGATATATCGCCT
>JAZQAB010000101.1:0-10583 GCA_045545055.1 Clostridia bacterium
GGCAAAAAGACTGCTGAAGAAGTCTATGACTCTTTGGGAAGTGATTATCGTCAGCTCATAACCTATACAGTGTCTGATGAAGGAAAAATCAATATGCTTAAAACTGCAGAAACCTTTGAACCATATTCCGGAGCAGAAGAATATGCTATCGAACAGAACATTTTCAGAGTATATGATGAAATTGAAAGTGCCAAATACAGAAGCAGTATTAAAAGCTTTGAGAATTCAATATTATTGGGAGATAGTACAAAAATATTCATGATTCCTGACCAGTCAGAAAATGATGCCGAACTTGAAGAATTTTATATGTTGCCTGTAAGCTCACTTTCTTCAGATTCTACATATAAAAAAATCACTCCGTATGATTTGAGCAGATCAAGAACAGCAGGAGCTCTTGTTATAGTAGGAAGGAAAAGAAGTATTTCACTTAATTCAAGCTTTATGATTGTTGAGGGAATGTGGAAGTCAGCGAACAGCGATGATAATTTTGTTGATGCTGTTAGAGGACATTACATGAATTCACTTATCATGCTTCCTGCCGCTGATGATTCTGTATTTTCAGGACTTAGTGAGCCACTTGCAGAGGGTGATATTATCCAGTTTAGGATGGACGACTACGGAAATGTGAGCGAAGTCGAATTAAGATATGATGCAAGTAAAGGCGACGAGCAAAAGTTTTTGATAGAAGCATTGTATTCATGGCGTAATTTTGTTGCAGGAACAGTTCACTATACTGATGTTGAAAACAACAAAATAATAGCTGATGGTGAAGATCAGAAAATTATTATGGGAACTGATAAAAACACCGTGGTATATCTTTACGACAGAGAAGAAAACACTGTTGCTGCCGGTACCATTTCTGATATACAGAAAGGTAACGGATTTTTTGCAAGACTCTCATACTACCTGATTAAAGAAATAATTGTTTTCGTTTAAACCCCAGAATAAGTAATCGCTTCGGGGATTGCCTGTTTATATGAAAAGAAAGGAAATGTTCTTATGAGTAAAAATGTGTTATTGGAAGAAATCGCAGATAAACAAAAATATAGTACAAATAAAAATGTTACAGATGATTTTTTGAATAAGGCATTACAAGCGGCTCTTAAAAAGGTAGACCGATTGATTGAAGATATGGACGGAGATTTCCCTGATCATGCAAGTGTTAAAAACGTATACCAGCCCGTTAAAAATGACCGCGGTTGGAATACAGGATTCTGGTGTGGAATGCTGTGGCTTTCATTCGAGGCTACGGGTGATGAAAAATACCGCAATGCAGCGGAAAAGCTGCTTGAGTCTTTTTATATCAGAATAGATGAAAAACTTGGTATAGATACGCACGATTTGGGATTTATATACGTGCCTTCCTGTGTTGCGGCATATAAACTGACGGGAAATGAAAGGGCGAAGGAAGTTGCAATTAAGGCGGCAGACCATCTTATGACAAGATATCACGAAGAAGGAAAATATATCCAGGCATGGGGTCAAATGGGACAACAGCTCAGATTAATAGTGGATTGTATGAATAATCTTCCTTTACTTTACTGGGCAAGTGAGGTTACTGGAGATAAGAAATATTTTGATGTAGCATACAATCATGCAAAAACCACAATTAAATTTATTGTTAGAGAGGATGCCTCTACCTTCCATACATATTTCTTTAATCCTGACGGAACTCCGGATAGGGGAACAACGGCACAGGGTGTATCCGATGATTCCTGCTGGGCGAGAGGTCAGGCTTGGCTTGTAAGCGGATTGCCATTATCTTATAAGTATACAAAGGATACTGATATGCCTGTTCTTTTTGAAAAGGTAGCGAATTATTTCCTTAACAGATTGCCTGACGACTATGTTCCTTACTGGGATTTAATTTTTACATCTGGTGATGAAGAACGAGATTCTTCATCTGCAGCAATTGCACTTTGTGGACTTTTGGAAATGCAAACAAATATGACAGAGGATAATCCAAACAGAGAACTTTACACCAATGCAGCAAACCATATCGTATATTCTTTGTATCAGAATTACAGCACTAAGGACGATGAAAAATCAAACGGACTTTTGCTTCACGGTGTTTATGCAAAGCCCTATAATAATGGTATTGATGAATGTAATATTTGGGGTTGCTATTACTATCTGGAAGCACTTGTAAGAATGATAAAGGGAACAAAGGCGTACTGGTAAGATGTAAGAGAGGAGAAACGACAGATGGAGATTAAAAAAGAGGTACTGCTTAATCTGGTTGAGCAGAAAAAAGATGAACTTTTTGATTTACTTGCAAAGCTGATTAATATTAATTCTGAAAATTTTAGTTCTTACGGAAATGAAAAGGCTTGTGCAGAGTATATTCACAATTATTGCAAGCAGATAGGTCTTGAAAGTGAAATTTATTCGCCTATGGATATAGAGGGATTTGAAAAGCATCCCGATTATATTCCAGGAAGAGGGCTAGAGGACAGATATAACGTTACAGCAAGACTTCGGGGAAAGAAAGACTCAGATGAGCTTATGCTGATGGGGCATATAGATACCGTTGAAATCGGAGATGAGGCAAACTGGAATTACTCTCCCTTATCGGGGGAAATTCAGGACGGGAAAATTTACGGCAGAGGTGCCTGTGATGATAAGTATGCTATAGCAACTGCGCTTTTTCTTATAAAGCTTTTAAAGGAAGAAGGCTTTACCCCAAAGGCAAATCTGCTATTTTCGGCATATTGCGATGAAGAATACGGCGGCTCTCACGGGGCATTGGCATCGACAATAAAATATCCATGCAATTCTATAGTCAATATGGACGGCAGAGAAGGGCAGATATGGCATTGTGCATCAGGTGGACAGGTTTTAATTTACAGGTTTCACACCAAGGAAACTGCGAACAGCGCCAAATTAACTGCTTCGGCGTTTCCGATAGTTCTGGATGAACTTGAAAAATTTGCCCAAAATCGAAAAAATGAGCTCAGTAACAACCGTTTTTATTCAGGAACTAATATTCCTTCAACCTCGCTTAGATATAATGAGGTTCGTGCAGGAAATAACGGTGCAGATATGGGTGTAGGACAAGTAATGTTCATATATTATACCGATAAGAGTAAGGACGAGATTTATAAAGAACTTTCCCATCTTGAAAATGTAATTGCTAAACGTCTTGATGAAATGGGAATAGAAGGAGATGGGTTTATTCCCTATACACGCTTTTTCCCATATGGCTTTCGTGAGCCTGATTGTAAGGGAATTCAGAATATGCTTGATGCCGCAAGGGAAGCAGACTGTGAAGTTCCTATAGTGTGCGGCTCGTGCCTTTCTGATTTGTCGGTGCTTTTAAAGTACGGAAACGAGAATGTATTTGCATTTGGTGCAGGACGTGATTTTAGTAAAATCGGGGGAGCTCATCAGGCAAATGAGTATATTGAGTGTGAAAAACTGCTCGCATACACAAAAACTATAGCAGTATACATTTTAAAAACACTTGGATAATATATCAACGGAGATGAAATACAGATGAAAAATCTGTGGAATAGTTTTATCAGAAAGAGTAGTTAAGAAAGGAAGATACATAATGAAGCAATTATCGCTTATTCTTATTGGTGGTGGAGACAGAGGCAGCAGCTATTTAAAATATCTCTTGGAAAACCCCGAAAAATTCAGACTTGTCGGGCTTGCAGAGCCTGTTAAAGAAAAGAGAGAATTTCTCAGAGATACATATAACGTACCCTTTGATATGTGCTTTGAAAGCTATGAAAAGCTTTTAGAAATGCCAAAAATTGCCGACATTGCAATGATTTGTACTCAGGATAAAATGCATTTTGAGCCAGCTATGATGGCGATTGACAAAAAGTATGATTTGCTTTTGGAAAAGCCTGCTGCACCGACTCCTGAGGAATGCTTCAAGCTTTCAGAAAATGCAAAAAAGAACGGTGTGCGTGTTTTGGTGTGCCATGTTCTCAGATATACTCCTTTTTATAAAGCTGTTAAAAAATTCATTTCCGAGGGAAACTTAGGCGAAATTATGAATGTGATGCACGCAGAGGGAGTAGGAAATCTGCATTACAGCCACAGCTATGTAAGAGGAAACTGGAGAAAGCTTAGTGAATCAACACCAATGCTTCTTGCAAAATGCTGCCACGATACAGACCTTTTCCAGTGGCTTTTGGGAGAGCCTTGTACAAAGGTACAGTCGGTTGGAACACTTTCATATTTTTGTGAAAAGAATAAGCCGGAGGGCGCCCCCAAGAGATGTACTGACGGCTGTATACATAAGGACACCTGTTTTTATTATGCACCATCAATGTACAAAATAAGAACTGCGGAGGTAGGGCATTTTCGTGCCATTGCCGCAAACAAATTCAATCCTACTGATGAAGAAGTTGATGAAGCATTGAAAACTGCTCCATACGGAAGATGTGTATATCAGTGCGACAATGATGTTGTTGACCATCAGATAGTAAATATGCAGTTTGGAAAAGACAAATTCGTAACCCTTACTATGTCTGCCTTTAATAAAGGAGGCAGGGTAACAACCTTTATGGGAACAAAGGGCGAGTTGTATGCCGATATGGAAGGGCAATCCTTAAGATTTTACGATTTTCAGACAAGAGAAACAAAGGAAATATACTCTCCTGACGAAAACTTTGACCAGAGTATTGCAGGCGGTCACGGTGGCGGCGACGCAGGAATTATGGCAGACCTTTATGATTATATCGCTCTTGACAGTCCCTCGGATTCAATTTCCGATATATCCGTGTCCTGCGCCAGTCATTTGATATGCTTTGCGGCGGAGGAAGCACGCGAAAAGGGTGTTACAGTGGATATGGACGAATACATTAATAAGCTTGCAAATAAATAAGGGATAACACAGTTTTTTACAAAAACATTTTTGAAAACTTTAACGGAGTGAACAAAGGTGAAAAAGTGTACTGCGTAAATTTTATGTGGTTATAGGGGGAATAGATAATGAGCATTATGAACAAGCCGTGGGAAACATATATGGAGCCTTTTAAAATTAAGGGGAATCTTTATTTTGTGGGGTGTACGGCGGCTTCCTCACATCTGATAGATACAGGAGAAGGTCTGATTTTAATTGACACAGGGTATCCGCAGAATTTGTATTTGCTGATTAATTCAATATATAAGCTTGGTTTTTCGCCGTATGATGTAAAATATATTATTCATTCTCACGGGCATTACGACCATCTTGGTGCAACAAAAGCGTTTTGTAAGCTGACAGGGGCAAAAACCTTTATAGGAAAAGGTGATGAGCCTTTGGCAAACGGAAATGTAAATCTTACTTGGGCAAATGAGCTTGGTTTTGAGTACTATGAGGCATTTGAACCTGACTTTATTATGAATGACGGTGATGAGGTAACGCTTGGAAACATAAAAATTGAAATTGTATCAACTCCGGGGCATACTGAGGGGACAGTTTCGTTATTTTTTGATATTAATGATGACGGAACAAAATATAAGGTTGCAATGCATGGAGGTGTAGGTACAAATTCAATGGAAAAAGAGTTTCTGGATAAATATGGACTTAGCTACGATTGTAGAGAAAAGTTTATTGAAGGAATCGAAAAAATTATTGATAGAGAGGTTGACATATTTATCGGAAATCATGTCTGGAACAATAAGACCGACGAAAAATACACGAGGCTTGTTGGTGGTGAAAGAGATGCGTTTGTGAATAAAAATGAATGGCGTGAATTTTTAATGAAATGTAAAAAAAGCGTTTTAGATATGATGGAGTAATAATTACACATTTTAAATGCTTTTTTATGTTCAAAAAAGTATTTATTTAATATATAATTTTTTACATTGGGAGGGATATTTATGCGTATAGTATTGGGGTCTTTGCAATGCGAAGGAAACAGCCTTACCCCAATAAAAACAAAATATGCAGATTTTGATTACGCAAAAGGCGAAGCAATGTATGAAAAAATCCGTGTGGTGGATTTTATGAGGGAAAATGGTTGCGAACCGATCCCCACAATTTATGCCCATGCTTTGCCAGGCGGTGCAGTTGTAAAAGAAGATTTTCTAAAGCTTGTTGATGACATTGTCGACGCAATTCCAGATTCGGATATTGATGGTGTATGGCTTTATCTGCACGGGGCACTGTATGTAGAGGAAATCGGCTCGGGAGATACTTATCTTGTAAGAAAGGTGAGAGAGAAAGTCGGTGATAATATACCGATTTCGCTTGCGATGGATTTTCATGCAGATAACACAGATGAGATTGTTTCTCTTGCAAACTGTATAACAGGTTTCCGAACAGCTCCCCATATTGACCACAAACAAACGCAGATAAGGGCAATGAAAAACCTGATTTACTGTATAGAAAATAAAATTCTGCCTCAGCCGCAAATTGCAAGAGCAAATGTTGTTATATGCGGCGATGCTGTGCAAACTGCCCAGCAGCCGTTAAAAAGTGTAATGGAAATGGCAGACGATTTTGAAAAAAATATTCCGGGAATGTTAAGCGTTCAGGTGTTTAATGGTCAGCCGTGGATGGATGAACCTTATATGGGTCCCAATTTTGTTGTTACTCACTGCTCAGACAATGATAAAGCTATGGAATGTGCAAAGCTTTTGGCACAAAAGTTTTACGACATAAGACACGACTTTAAATTCGAAGTGGAAACGGCAGAGCCTGAAGAAGCAATAAAAATTGCAATGGAATCAAAAGAGCAGATTTTTGTTTCAGATTCCGGTGATAATACAACCGCCGGTGCTTCAGGCGATAATGCATATATGTTAAATATTGCAAAACGCCTTAATGCAGAAAACATTTTAATAGCCGGAATATGTGACGCTGATGCGTGTGATTTGTGTTATAAAGCTAAAATAGGTGATGTTTTAAAACTGAAAGTAGGAGGAAGCCTTGATGAAAAAAGTGAGTCTGCCGAAATTTGTGGAAAACTGATTCACATAGGCGATATACTGTCCTATACAGAAGGAAACGGCGGTCCGTCCGCCACGCTTGATTGCGGTAATATGACAGTTGTTATCACAAAAAACAGAGCCGCTTTATGTCGGCCGGATATATTTAAATCCATTAATCTGGATTACAGTAAGTTTAAAATAGTAGTAGTAAAACTGGGATATTTGTTCCCGGAACTTGCTGAAGTTGCTCCAAGAGCGGTGCTGGCGTTTACGCCGGGAAGCTCGTGTGAGCGTCTGCAGGATATGAATATGAAAAACATCCGCAGACCCATGTTCCCACTTGATGATAATTTTATATAAAATATAAAAGGAGAGATAAAAATGGCATACTACAATATGGCAGAAACAGACAAAAGAATTAAGAAGATAAGAGAAATCTTAAAAGCAAAAAAGCTTGATGCAGCACTTATCTATTTTGACGAGCTTAATGTTGCAAATGGATGGTATCTTACAGGTTGGTGCGGTCAGTTTGAAAAGGGAAGTGTACTTGTCCTCGTAGAGGGTGAGCCTATCGTTTTAGGAGGTCCTGAATCAGAGCCATTTGCAAAGATGAACTCTGCTATTACTAAAGTTCGTTGCTTCCCTGTATTTATGGTGCCTGATGAGGAATATCCCAATGCAACCATTATTAACTTTAAACAACTTAACGAGGAACTTAAGAGTGAAGGTACAATATTAAAGAGAATTGGTTTTGTAGGTACTGCAACAATTCCTCACCAGGTATATTGTGATTTTGCAGCGGGCTTTGACGGAGTTGAAATGGTAGATATTACAGATGAGTATGAAACCCTTCGTGCATATAAGTCAATCTGGGAGGTTGAGCAGATTCAAAAGGCTACACAGCTTTGTGATAACGCTTATGACAAAATGATTGAAGCAATCAAGCCTGGTAACTATGAATTCCAGGTTGCAGCAGCAGGCGAGGCAATTTGCCGTGCTAATGGTGCAACAAGCTTTGCATATTCAACAATTGTTGGCTCAGGTGAAAGAGCAAAGGCAGTTGTTCCTACCGCAACAAATAAAATGATGGAGGACGGCGAGCTTGTAATGATAGGTATAGCTCCGCGCTTTAATGGCTATGCAGGGACCTTTGGTGACACAATTCCTGTAAATGGTGTTTATACACAAAAGCAGAAAGACCTTCTTAACCATATGCGTGAAACTTTCAGACTGACAAAAGATATGTTAAAGCCCGGTATGAGCGGTAAGGAAATTGATCTTCCCGGTCGTTTGTATTATGAAAAGCATGGTCTTTCTGATTATATCGTTTGCCCCTTTGCTCATTCAATTGGTCTTATGGAAGCAGAATCTCCTTTCTTCGGACCTAACGGAGACTTTGTTTTGGTTCCCGGTATGACTGTTATGGTTGACGTAAGCTTTTTCGGACATCCTGACCTTCACGGAGGAAGAATTGAGACCGGTTTTGTTATAACAGAAAACGGTTGTCGTCCGCTTTCACAGAAAATGTGTGATTACTTCATGAAAGACCTGTAAGGAGGAGAAGATATGTCAGAATTAGGATACAAAAATTATATGTTTATTGATGGTGACCTTCCCGGTAACGGTGATGATATGAGCCTTCCCGGTCATGAAGCACTTATGATTACAAATAAACACGAGGAAGATGCACATATACTGGTTAATCTTTATTTTAACGATAAGGAGCCTGTAAAAGGACTTCATATTACAGTTCCTGCAGAGCGTGTAATATGCGTAATGCTTGACCGTCCCTTTGCAGAGGAAAACTTCCAGATTCCTTTCGGTCAGTATTCACTGGAATTGGAATCTGATATTACTGTCTGTGCATCATTCGGAAGACTGGACAGAAGATATAATCTTGGTTACTATACAACTGGATATTGTGCAAACTGAGGTATAATATGAAAAGATTTATCATGTACTCTCAGTTAAAAACAGAGAAAATTAATGATTATATAAGTCTTCATAAAGAGCCATGGCCTAATCTTTTAAAGCTGCTTTCGGAATGTAATATTAAAAATTACTCTATTTCTATTCGCAAGGATGAACTTTATACTTATTATGAGTATGTAGGACAAAACTATGAAGCGGATATGGAAAAAATGGAAAGCAGTGAAATTATGCAAAAATGGTGGACGTTCAGCAAACCATGCTTTCTTCACCATGAACAGGGAATTTATTATGAAGATTTAAATGAAATTTTTTATATGGAATAATAAAAATTGAACAGCACCTGATATTTGAACCATTTGTGTCAGCGTTATATGCTTGAAGTTTACTTATGGTTGTGCATGCTGAGTAAGAGTATCAAAAGCAATTTACAAATAATCGGGGACGATAAAATTCAAATAAAAGAATTATTTTAACAAACAGACCGGTCACATCAGTGCCGGTCTGTTTGTTATGCTATTATTTGAGTTGAAATTCTTTTAATTTTTCACTTGATTTTGTTTGGTAGGTCTTTCTATATTAGTCAATTCAAACTTGAAAAAACACGGATAGCTTTCTTTATGTTTTCTTTCATTGCTTTTTCAGCATCAGTTATAATATCGTGAAACTGAGTGTATTCTTTCTGCGAAACAGCTTCAGCTCCGGCTTTAGCCATATATGTATAATAGTTAACTTTAGAAATACCTCTTCTTATTACTTCGTAATAATCTTCATCTTTTATTCCTGAACCGCCATGCATAACTAACGGCACATTTGTCAAAGATTTAATTTTACTTACTCTTTCAAAGTCAAGTTTGGGCTCCTTTGTGTAAATACCATGTGCTGTACCAAATGCACATGCCAGCGCATCAATACCTGTTGTTCTAACAAATTCGACAGCTTCATCAGGGTCAGTATATATGGATTCTGAATTTCCTCCGCCACCTTCTCTGGCACCCATAGAGCCGATTTCAGCCTCAACAGATACATTATATTTTTTTGCTTCAGCAACAATAATCTTAGTGTTTTTTATATTTTCTTCTTTCACAAGAGTAGAACCGTCATACATTACTGATGTAAAGCCGAGCTCAATTCCTTTCTTAACATATTCTACATCTGTACCATGGTCAAGATGAACACACACTGGCACTTTAGAAGCTTTTGCAAACATCAGCATCACAGGAGTTATTTCCTCCATTTTACACAACCCCATTTCTTCATGAACCTGCGCGTGCATAATAATTACTGGCTGATTAAGCTCCTCTGCAGCAGAAATAACAGCCTTAACACTTGTCATATTCGGGGTATTGAAAGAACCTACAGCTATTTTTTTATCGTTTGAAATTTGTAATATTTCTTTAAGATTTAAAAGCATTATTGACACTCCTTATAAATTTTTCACTGAATTATATATGTTTTCATATTTCTTAAAAAGCTTTGAATAAACCGCACTTTTTTCAACATCCGGCTTGAATATTTTCCGAACAGGAGCCATTTTTGACACAACTGCATCTAAGTTTTCAAAAGCACCGACTGCCATTCCTGTAATAGCCGAAGTACCTGCCGCTCCAATTTCCTTACAATCAAGTGCTGTTATCTCCATATTAAGAATATCAGCTTTTATTTGAAGCCATAAATCAGATGTTGCACCGCCACCGGTTGCCCTTATTTCGCTGATTTCTCCAGTCAGAGGTTTCATCGTGTTAAAATTAAGTTTCATTTCGTATGATGTCCCCTCCATA
>JAZQAB010000102.1:0-27793 GCA_045545055.1 Clostridia bacterium
CATAATATTCCCTTTTTTTCTTATACAATTAGAGCACCTCCCCGATAAACTTTCTCACATATTTTATAAAGAAGAAAGTTTATGCAAATAATTTCATATGTACTAATTATCGCTTTTGACAAAGGAAATATAATTTGTTTGCGGATGGGAGGTGCAATCCGTGAATGCAGAATATTCAACTTTTGAAAGAAGGATGAGGATTTATTCTATTCTTATGAATCAAACTATTGTATCTCGTCTTGAACTTTCAAGGATGTTGTCCGTATCTGATGTTACTATCGGTGCTGATATTACTGCTTTAAGTAGGGTTGTACCAATTGCCAGCAAAATGGTAAGATATGGTGGAGTTTATATTATTGACGAATATAAGCGTGAAAGAACCTATTTAACTCGTGATGAAGAAAAGGTTATTGAAAAACTTATTCCTACACTAAATGGAAAAGATAAAGAGCTTTTAGAAATGGTTCTATATAAATTCGCCTTACCTCAATCAGAATAGCTCATAAATATAACATAGCAATACCGCCCAAGGAATCACTCCTTGGGCGGTATTGCTTCTTCAAATGCAAAGACATTCCTTACAATATAAAGGGTTTGTCTATGCGCGTTATGGTGGAGGCGAAGAGCGTCAAACTATAACTTTTTGCCGTAAGTGGGTTATAAAGCGATGTCCTATTTTTAGTAAAACAATTGGCATTAATTTCAAAAAGATAAAAAGCTTAATTTGAAATGGTTTTAAATTAACAGATGAAAAATGTAAAGAAATATTATAAACCATTACACTATGCCAACTTTTGAAAGGCGAAAATGCTTCTAATTGACAATTCTAAAAACCTCTGTAAACCGCTATACAAAGCCAAATTTAAGCACTATAAGCCAGGCGATTCCCCCCGTGGGAATTATATTGGTTATATGACCTTTTAAGGATGGTAAAACCACTCATTGAACAAGTGTAATTTCTGTGTTTTTTGCAGAAAAAATCGGCTTAAAAAAACATGGAGAAAATATGCATCAACGGATTGACAGTGTGAAAATATATTGGTAGAATAAAGATTTGTTTGAAATATGATTTTTTGAAGAGAAACACTGGTTTTCAGTGCGTTTTCTCTTAATTTCACCCATATTATTACAGAAAATGTAACGAAATAAAGATTTTCAAAAAACTTGCAGAAAAAACAGCTCCACGGATTGCAATCCTTTTATCAATAGTATATACTTATCTCGTAAAAATGGTAAGCAGTTAAGCGTATTTTTTGATTTATTTATTCCACCTTTAACGGGATAACTATGTCTAAAAATAGCTTTATCATAAAATTGAGGTAATGAAACAAAGGAAAGTGTAAAAGGCATTTTGACATATTTATTATTAAATTGTAAACTTTTGTCAAACTGCTTTACAACGACTATCTGTTGTGCTATCATAAGCATATAGATGAATTTGTGCGTGGGGTTCCCGAGGCTTTATATCATAAAGTCTTAGCATACTAGATGTCGTGTTTGTATTTGAAGTCAACAGTATAATTATGCCTATTTTTAGGCGTTTACTGTAAGCTTTATTAAGTATGTTTGCATTTTGCACTTTATAAGGTTAATGAATTAATATGAGTCAATTTAAGTTTCTTAACTTAAATGCTCCGGCAAGTCAGCTATGCTGACAAAATGAATAAAGAGGTTAAAAGAATGTAGAATTAAATCCAAGAGGATTAGTCTGCATTCTTTTTTTGTCTGAAATACAAGGTGAATGGAAGTCCTACAGGCACTTATTTGTACTGTCTTACAAATAAGTGTACGGACACAGGATAACGAATGAATTAAACGATTTTTAACCGCAAAGTTTTCATCGGATTTGTATGCGTGTCATCGATAAGTTATTCGTGGTCTATTCATTTTACCTGAAAGGGATGTATTGATGAAATATTTTTAGTGCGGAGAACGAAGGAAGGCTTTTCGCCTTTCAAGTTTGACAAGCTGAAAATAGTCATTAAGACGCTCTTTCAGGTGAGTGCGAATAGCTTATTGATGACTAAACTTCTAAAATCCGAAAAGATTAGACAGAATCTTGGCGCAGTAGCGGCTGCGAAATATTTTACATATGTCACCGCTATGACATATTTCAGCATCGGCAATACCAATGCCATTGGAACGCACCTGAGTTTAGCAGGTATGATGCTAACCGCAGAATATATATTTCACCCATTACGGGTTGCGGGAATATTACTAACCGGGCAATATGCCAATAGGGAGTACATCTCATACTAAATGGAGACAGAGATAAAGAATAAACCTCAAATTACCGATATAAAGGCAACTATAATCAACTTATATCGGGAAATACAGAGGTAACACCTGCTGAATTTACGATATTGCTATGTCTGAAAGAAAGGATTTTCAGATGACTAACTTATATAAAAATTTAGAAACTCAATTCAACAAAGTATTCAGACACTTAAAAGTAGGTAGCTTTAAAACAAGAGAAAGATATGCAAAAGCATTTAAAAGATTTATGGTATATCTTGCAAGAGAATATCATCTCCAAAAGCTCTCAAATATTTCTGAAAAGCATATACTTTCATATCTGAACTACTTACAGAAAAAAGGTAATGCTGCATCTACAATAAAAACAGAGCTTGCAGCCATACGCTTTTTTCATGACAATTTGCCATATGCAAAATATACTCTGCCGACAAATGACGAACTTGAATTAAAAAGAAGAACATTCGGCGGAGTAGACAGAACCTGGGACAGCAAAGAATACAACCTTATGGTAGCAAAAGCTATGGAAACAAATCATAGTGATTATGTTGCTATTTTCACCCTTGCAAGATATGCAGGGTTGCGACTTGAAGAATGTTTTCGTATCGATACAAACGATGCAGAAAAAGCAATGCAGTCAGGCAAGCTATTTGTTAAGGGGAAAGGCGGTCTTACAAGGTATGTGCCAATTAACAGAAGTATTGAAATTTCGTTGAGCAACATACTTAAAGAAGTCAACCGTGGAGAAAAGCTTTTTGTAAGAAACAATGACAAAACACATCTTGCAATGAAAAGATTACAATGCTTTATTGCTTATCACAGAAAAGAATTTACCGAAAATCAAATTACTTTTCACGGATTACGCCATACATATGCACACGAACAGTACGAAGAATTTATCAAGAACGGTAAAAACGAAAAAGATGCACGGAGAATGGTATCCGAGCTTCTGGGGCATCACAGAGATGATGTAACAAGAATATATCTCTACGGCGGTGATGAGAATGTTTAATTCTTATCCTGACGTACTTTCCGTTAAGCAACTATGTGAAATACTTGACATAGGTAAAAACACGGCATACAGGCTGTTACAAAGCGGAGAGATAAAGAGTATCAAAATAGGGAAGGTATATAAGATACCGAAGAAGTATTTGAAAGAATATATTTCTAAAATTTCGTAATATAAGTTTACATTGTGGCTGCACGGTGGTAAAATTAAAGTATCATCGTGCAGGCTACGGAAAGGAGTAAAAATGTCTGGTAGTCTACAAATTAAAAACGGCAAATATTATGCCGTTATCAGTTATAAAAATGAGCAGGGAAAACGCAAACAGAAGTGGGTAAATACCAATCTGGAAGCAAAGGGAAACAAGCGTAAAGCTGAAGATTTCTTAAATAAGTTATTGGCAAAAGATACTGATTTTTCTGAAAAGAAATCCGAAGTGTTGTTTTGCGATTATATGAAATACTGGGTTGAACGGCAAAAGGGAAAAGTTGAAGATTCAACACAACAAGGATATTTGAATGTTTTGAATAAGCATGTCTATCCGTATTTCAGTGTTAAGAAAGTAAAACTAAGTGAAATTTCTGCAAAGGATATATCTAAATATTATAGTTACAAAATGAAAGAAGGATTATCACCCTCTACTATCAAAAAGCATCATGCCAATATACGAAAGTGTCTTCAGTGTGCAGTTGTAGAGGAACTAATCCCAACAAACTATGCCGATAGGGTAGAGCTTCCGAAAATTGAACAGTATAATGCGTCTTTCTTTGATTCAGAGCAGATTAAGGTTGTTCTTGAAAAAGCAAAGGGTACAGAAATAGAACATATTATTATTCTGTGTGTGTATTATGGTTTACGACGTTCTGAAGTTCTCGGATTGAAATGGAATGCTGTTAACTTCAATGATAACACAATGAGAATATATAATACTGTTACATATATGTACACTATGTGTGAAAAGGAACGGACAAAAAACACAAGCAGTAACAGAACGCTTCCGCTGATTCCGATTGTGCGAGAATATTTACTTTCGTTGAAAAAGAAGCAAGAAGAAAATCGTAAACTGTTTGGAAACTGTTATCAGGAGAGCGATTACATATGTGTACAAACAGATGGAAGCAGAATAACACCACATTCAGCTTCACGCAGGTTTAGTAATTTCCTAAAAAATAATGGTTTTCCACATATAAGACTTCACGATTTAAGGCATAGTTGTGCGTCGCTTCTTATAGCACAGGGAGTAGATATAAAAATAATACAGGAATGGCTCGGTCATTCTTCAATTGCAACAACAGGTAATATATACGGACATTTGCAATTTAAACAGAAAATTTCAACTGGAATAGTGCTTGAAAACCTTCTTGCTTAAAAAGTGTTAGAAAAGTGTTAGAAAAACGTTAGATGAAGCACCATAAATAAAACTGGGCAAAAAAACAGAGAATGGCCTAAACCCTATTGGTTAAGCCATTCTCTCTGGTGCTCGAGACCGGGATCGAACCGGTACGTCTTTTAGGGACACGGGATTTTAAGTCCCGGGCGTCTGCCAGTTCCGCCACTCGAGCAACATAAGTATTATAAACCAAAAACGCAGTCGTGTCAATCCCTTTTTATGGATATTTTAAGCAAAAAAATCTTCGTATAAAATTTCACGCATCGGCTGAAAACGTGTTAAAAGAAAAAAGTAACAACTGCTTTATTGCTGATTTAAAACGGCACACGAATTTTATTAAAAATTAGGTTGTTTTTTTCTACAAAATAATATATAATGATATAATCGAGGGGTGATTGGTGTGTTGGGCAGAACAATTTATGATATTAAATCAATACTTGAACGTGACCCTGCGGCAAGAAACGCACTGGAGGTAATACTTCTGTATCCGGGATTTCATGCGGTACTGTTCCACAGATTTGCACATATGCTCTACCGCTGTCATCTCAGATTTATCCCCAGACTTATAAGTCAGATTTCAAGGTTTCTTACAAAGATTGAAATTCATCCCGGAGCGACCATCGGTAAAGGGCTTTTAATAGACCATGGCTGCGGAGTTGTAATTGGTGAAACCACTGTGATAGGTGATGACTGTACTATATATCAAGGAGTTACTCTCGGCGGTACCGGTAAGGACACAGGGAAGCGTCATCCAACATTGGGTAACAATGTAATGGTAGGCTCAGGTGCGAAAATCTTAGGTCCCTTTACTGTAGGAGATAACTCAAAGATTGCAGCAAATGCAGTCTTGCTCCGAGAGGTTGAGCCGGACAGCACCTGCGTAGGTGTTCCTGCCCGTGTTGTTAAACGTGGTGATAAAAGGGTGGATAATCTTGACCAGATTCATATTCCCGACCCTGTCAGTCAGGAACTTTGTCGTATGAGTGCCCGAATAGATAAGCTTAATGCAGAGCTTGAAAGTATTAAAAATAATGGCAACGAAAGGTGATAGCTATGAAATTATATAACACTTTGACAAGAACCAAGGAAGAATTTAAACCCATAACCGAGGGCGAAGTAAAGATGTATTCCTGCGGACCTACGGTTTATAACTACTTTCACTTGGGAAATGCACGCCCCTTTATCGTGTTTGACTGCCTCAGACAGTTTCTTGAATACAGGGGATATGACGTTAAATTCGTGCAGAACTTTACAGATGTTGATGATAAGCTTATAAATAAAGCAAGGGAAGAAGGGACTACCGTTCCCGAAATCGCTGAAAAATATATAAAAGAGTATTTTGTAGACGCAAAAGCTCTCGGCATTAAGGAGGCTTCCGTTCACCCCAGAGCTACAGAAAATATCGATGCCATCATTGAAACTGTATCTACCCTTATTGAAAAAGGACACGCATATGAGGTAGATGGTGACGTATATTTCTCCGTTGAAAGCTACAAGGACTACGGAAAGCTCAGTCATCAGCCGCTTGAGGATTTAGAGAGCGGTGTGCGTAAAGAGCTTGATGATAAAAAACATCACCCGATGGACTTTGCTCTTTGGAAAAAGCGTAAAACCGATGACGAGATAGGCTGGGAAAGCCCGTGGGGAATCGGAAGACCGGGTTGGCACATTGAATGTACGGCAATGGTAAACAGATACCTTGGCCATACCATTGATATACACAGCGGCGGCTTCGACCTTATTTTCCCTCATCATGAAAATGAGATTGCACAGAGCGTTTGTGCAAACGGCACGCCTTTCGCAAACTACTGGCTTCACAACGGTTTCATAAATGTAAATAATGAAAAAATGAGTAAATCTCTCGGTAATTTCTTCACAGTGCGTGATATTGCCGCAAAGTATGACTACGAAGTAATTCGTTTCTTTATGCTTTCCGCACACTACAGAAGTCCCATCAATTTCTGTGATGAGCTTATGGATGCAGCTAAAAATGGTCTTGAAAGAATTTATAATTGTGTTGACAATATTGATTTCCTCATGAATAACGCTCCCGATGGTGAAGCAGGTGACGAGATTAAGTCAGCTATGGAGGGATATAAGAATAAATTTATCGCATCCATGGAGGATGACCTTAATACTGCCGACGCCATATCTGCAATCTTTGAGGCAGTTCGTTACGCAAACACAATGCAAAATCCCAACAAAGCAGAGCTTCAGCTTGCAAAGGATACAATTATCGAGCTTGGTAACGTGCTGGGACTTCTTAAAAATACACAGAAGGCAAGTCTTGATGAAGAAATAGAAGCACTGATTGCCGAGAGAACACAGGCGAGAAAAGATAAGAACTGGGCATTGGCAGATAAAATCCGTGACGACCTTAAAGCAAGAGGAATTGTGCTTGAGGATACGCCCGACGGAGTAAAGTGGAAAATTGAAAAGTAAGGGAGCAGTTATATGCTGTTTAAAGCTGACAATATAAATCCCAGGGAATACAGCCCACTGGCTCTTGCATATATCGGGGATACGGTTTATGACCTTTTTATCAGAACAAAGGTGCTAAGGAAAGGAAACCGTCACGTTACCGTAATGCATAAGGAGGCAGTAAGCTTTGTTAAGGCACATTCTCAGTCGGTAAGTGCTTATGCAATAGAGGAATATCTTACGGAAGACGAGCTTCGTGTTCTTAAGTGGGGACGTAATGCAAAGAGTAACACTACACCGAAAAATGCCGATGTTACAGAGTATCGTATGGCAACAGGCTTTGAAACGCTGATTGGCTATTTGTATCTTAATAATGATACAGAGCGTCTGGAGCTTTTACTTGAAAAAGCCTACCAAGCTATATCAGAAGAAAGTAATTAATTTTAACATAGGAGTGATTGTCTAAATGAAAAATTCTACCAAAATCTATGCATATAAAGCAAGAAAGCATGCCTTAACGGGTATCTACAATGCTGCATCCGGTCATCCGGGCGGAAGTCTTTCCATAGCGGATATTCTGGCTGTTTTATACTTTGAAAAGATGAATATAGACCCCAAAAATCCCAAAATGGCTGACCGTGACAGATTTGTTCTTTCAAAAGGACACTGTGCACCCATTCTCTACGGAATACTTGCAGAGCGTGGATTTTTCTCAACAGACCTTTGTGCTACGCTTCGCAGAGCAGACAGTATACTTCAGGGGCATCCCGATATGAAAGGCGTTCCCGGTGTGGATATGTCTACAGGCTCTCTCGGACAGGGAATCTCAGCGGCAAACGGTATGGCACTTTCAGCAAAGCTTGACGGTAAGGATTTTAAGGTTTACACAATCCTTGGTGACGGTGAAATCGAAGAAGGACAGGTGTGGGAGGCTGCAATGTTTGCGGCACACTATAAGCTTGATAATCTTGTAGCATTCCTTGATTTTAACGGACTTCAGATTGACGGTGACATTCGTGAAGTTATGAACTCCACACCTATTGACAAGAAGTTTGAAGCATTTAACTGGAATGTAATCACAATAGACGGACACGATTGCGACCAAATCAGAAATGCAATTGATGAAGCTCATACTGTAAAAGGAAAGCCCACCATCATCATCGCAAAATGTATTAAGGGTAAGGGTGTTTCATTCATGGAAAATCAGGCATCATGGCACGGAAGTGCACCCAATGAAGAACAGTATAAGCAGGCTATTGCCGAACTTGATGAAGCACTCAGCACTCTTGAGGCTGAATGAGAAAGGAATGTGAAAGATATGGCTATAGGTGATAAGAAAGCAACACGTGAGAGCTACGGTATGGCACTTGCGGCACTTGGAGAAAAATACGATATTGTTGTAATGGATGCCGACCTTTCCAAATCAACAAAGACAGATACATTTAAAAAGAAATTTCCCGAAAGATTTATTAATACAGGTATAGCCGAGGGCAATATGCTTTCAACAGCGGCAGGCCTTGCAAGCACAGGAAAGATTGTTTTTGCAAGCTCCTTTGCAATGTTTGCGGCAGGTCGTGCATTTGAACAGATTCGTAACTCTATCGGTTATCCTCATCTTAATGTGAAAATCGGTGCAACACATGCAGGTATCAGCGTTGGTGAAGACGGTGCAACTCACCAGTGTCTGGAGGATATGGGAATTATGCGTACAATCCCCGGAATGGTAATCATTAACCCTGCTGACCATGTTGAAGCGATGGCGGCAGTGGAAGCGGCAGTTAAATATGAAGGACCTGTTTATCTTCGTTTCGGAAGGCTTCCGGTTCCGCAGATATTTGATGAAAATACATATAAATTTGAAATTGGCAAGGGCGTACAGCTTGCAGAAGGTAAAGATGCCACAATAATTGCAACGGGACTTATGGTTCCATATGCAATGGAGGCAAGAGAGCTTCTTAAAAATGACGGAATTGATGCGGCAGTAATCAACATTCATACAATCAAGCCCATTGACCGTGATATAATCGAAAAAGCGGCAAAGGAAACGGGAGCAATCGTTACCGCCGAGGAGCATAATGTTAACTGCGGACTTGGCAGTGCCGTGGCAGAAGTTCTTTGTGAAACCTGCCCCGTTCCTATGCTCAGAGTGGGTACACAGGACGTATTCGGTAAGAGCGGTAAGCCCTACGAGCTTCTCAAGGAATACGGACTTTCTGCAGAAAATATTGCAGAAAACGTAAAGAAGGCTATAGCCTTGAAAACACGATAAAAATAATTCCAAAGGGGAATTATACCTATGAATGAGCTTTTAGAAAAGTTAAATAAACCTCAGAGAGAGGCCGTTGAACATATCAACGGTCCTCTTTTGGTGTTAGCAGGTGCAGGAAGCGGCAAGACAAGAGTGCTTACTCACCGTATCGCATATATGATTCAGGAAAAAGGAATTTCACCTTGGAGTATTCTCGCAATTACCTTTACAAATAAAGCCGCACGTGAAATGGCGCAGCGTGTGGAAAATCTTATCGGTGCAGTTGCAAATGATATGTGGGTAAGGACATTTCACTCAGCATGTGTAAGGATTTTACGTCGTGATATTGACCGCATTGGTTATGATACACGCTTTAATATTATTGACTCCGATGACCAGAAATCCTTAGTCAAAGAATGCCTTAAAGAGCTTGGCTTTGATGAAAAGCAGCTTCCGCCAAGAAGTGTTTTGAGTGAGATTTCCCATGCAAAGGATAATCTTTTAACCCCCGAAAAGTACGCACTTGACTATGCCGACGATTACAGAAAAAAGCAAATTGCCCGTGTGTATTCACTTTATCAGCAGAAGTTAAAGACTGCAAACGACCTTGACTTTGATGATTTGATTATGCTTACGGTAAAGCTTTTTGAGGAAAATGAGGATGTGCTTGAATTTTACCGCAATAAGTTTAAGTATGTGCTTGTAGATGAGTTTCAAGATACAAACAAGGCACAGAATGAACTTGTAATACTGCTTGCGGGAAATCACCGTAACCTTTGTGTTGTAGGTGACGATGACCAAAGTATTTATAAGTTCCGAGGTGCGGATATTTCAAATATTCTTGATTTTGAGAAAGCGTTCCCCGAAAGTAGAGTAATACGACTTGAACAAAATTATCGTTCAACGCAAAATATCCTTGATGCGGCAAACAGCGTGATTAAGAATAATTACGGCAGAAAAGGAAAAAAGCTCTGGACAGATAAGGGCGAGGGCGAAAAAATCAATGTGTATAAAGCGGCAAACGAATATGAAGAAGCAAGCTTTATTGCAGAAAAAATTGCACAAATGGTGCGTGACGGTTTCAGCTATAACGATATGGCGGTGCTCTACCGTGCAAATGCTTCATCACGAATTTTGGAGGAAGTATTTATGCGTAAAGCACTTCCGTACAGGGTTCTTTCGGGACTTCGTTTCTATGACCGAAAAGAAATCCGTGATATGATTGCATACCTAAGGCTTATAAAAAATCCCGATGATGATATCAGCCTTAAAAGAATTATAAATACACCGTCAAGAAAAATAGGAAAGGCAACTCTTGATAAAATTTCTGCTTTGGCAGAAAGAGAAAATACAAGTATGCTTAAAGCAATCGGAAATAACAGGGAGGTTGTTAATGCCTCGGTAGCAGAGTTTTTCGACCTTATAGAAGAACTAAGGGCATTTTCTCAAAATAACTCCTTGGGAGACCTTGTAAATGAAGTGTTTGAAAAATCGGGCTATCGTGCTTTTCTTGAAACAGATGAAAAGGGCGAAGACCGCACGGACAACGTGTACGAGCTTATAAACGGTGCTTCAAATTACGAAGAAAATAACGAAAACGCTACCTTCCTTGATTATATGGATAATCTGGCGCTTATCAGTGATATAGATAATTATGATGAGGATTTGGAAGCAGCAGTATTTATGACAATGCATGCTGCAAAGGGCTTGGAATTTCCGGTAGTTTTCATCTGCGGCTTTGATGAGGGTATTTTCCCCAATATGGCGAGCTGCTATTGCAGTGAGGAATTGGAAGAAGAACGAAGGCTTTGTTACGTGGGAATCACAAGGGCGAGGGAGGTTCTTTTCCTTACAACTGCACAAAGCAGAATGCTTTACGGCAAAACCTCGGTGTATAAGCCGTCAAGATTTTTAGACGAGATACCTACAGAGCTTCTTGATATTACTGATAATACTCCAAAGCCAAAGGAATCGTGGATTCCCGAAAACGATAACAACCGCTTCTCATATATCCCCGAAAGTTCACTGTTTGGGAACAAAACAACTAACTATGAGGCAAAGGGTGAGATATTTAAATCGGGTGATGTTGTAATTCATAAGAAATTCGGCAAAGGCATTGTGATTGACGCTACTCCCGTGGGGAATGACGTTCATTATGAAATTGCCTTTGAAAGCGTAGGAACGAAAAATCTTTTGGGGCTTTATGCAAAGCTTCAGAAAGCGTGATAATTATGTATAATGAGTTTGCTTATTTATACGATAGATTAATAAACGATGTTGACTATAATGCATGGGCGGACTATTATTTTAAAATATTTCAGCGTTACGGTCTTAATCCAAAACTCGGTCTTGACCTTGGCTGCGGAACGGGTAATATGACTGTTGAGCTTGCAAAACGCGGCATAGAAATGACAGGCGTGGACTTGTCGGAGGATATGCTTATGGTTGCAAGGGAAAAGTCTGAGGGGCTTGATATCTTATACCTCAATCAGAATATGGCAGAGTTTGAGCTTTACGGAACTGTGGATTTTGTTATTTCAAGCCTTGATTGCATAAACTATGTTACCGATAAGCGTGAGCTTCTTCGTGTGTTCAAGCTTGTGAATAATTACCTTGATCCCGGCGGACTTTTTATCTTTGATATAAATACTGCCTATAAGCTTGAGAATGTAATAGGGAATAATACCTTTGTGCTTGAAGATGACAATGTTTTCTTCACATGGCAGAATGAATATGATAAAAAGAGAAAAATCTGCGACTTTTATCTGACATTCTTCTGTAAGGACGGTAACGGATATACAAGGTTTGACGAGCAGCACAGCGAGCGTGCTTATGAAATTGATGAGATAAAAACACTGATTGAAAATTCGGGAATGAAGCTTCTCAGGGTGTATAATTCTCTGAGCTTTGATAATTCTAAGAAAAATAGTGAGAGAGTATTTTTTGTTGCACAGGAACAGGGGAAAAGATAATGATTGTAGTTATAGGCGGAGGAGCCGCAGGTATGATGGCGGCAATCTCAGCAGCACAGGAGGGGGCAGATGTCACCCTGATAGAAAAGAATAAGGATTTGGGAAAAAAGCTCCGCATAACGGGCAAAGGAAGATGCAACGTTACAAATGGCTGTGCCACCGAGGAGATTTTTGAAAATATTCCCACGAACCGGAGCTTTCTTTACAGTGCAATATATACCTTCTCCAATTTTGACACCATGGATTTCTTTGAAAAGTGCGGTGTTAAACTAAAGGAAGAAAGGGGTGCACGTATATTTCCGCAAAGTGATAATGCAGCGGATATAGTAAATGCCCTCAGAAATAAGCTAAGAGAGCTTAATGTAAAGATTGTTTGCGGGAAAGCTACCGAAATTCTTACCGATAAAGGCATAGTGAAGGGCGTGAAAACCGAAACCTCCACAATTTTTTGCGAAAATGTTATTCTGGCAACGGGAGGCAAAAGCTATCCGCAGACAGGCTCTACGGGTGACGGATATGTATTCGCTCAAAAAGCAGGTCACACCATTACGAAGATTAAACCCGCTCTTGTTCCCTTGGAAACGGTGGAAAGTACAAAAGCTTTAATGGGACTATCACTGAAAAATATTTCGGTTTGTGTTTTTGACAGACAGGGCAAAAAGAAGTTTACGGATTTTGGAGAAATGCTCTTTACGCATTTTGGATTAACAGGTCCCGTGATTCTTTCGTCCAGCAGTCACATGGGGGAAAACCCCGAGGGACTGCGTGTAGAGATTGACCTGAAACCGGCACTTGATCCCGATACCCTTGATAAAAGAATTTTGCGTGATTTTGAAAAATACCAGAATAAAAATTTTGAAAATTCGCTTTCCGATTTGCTTCCCTCAAAAATGATTGGCTATATTGTGAAAAAATCGGGAATAGATCCATATAAAAAGGTAAACAGTATTACTAAAGAGGAAAGAAGAACGCTTCTTGACCTTTTAAAGCACCTTACCTTTACAGTTAAGTCGTACCGTCCCGTATCCGAAGCAATTATAACAAGCGGCGGAGTGAATGTGAAAGAAATTAACGCATCTACAATGGAAAGCAAGCTTGTAAAGGGACTTTACTTTGCAGGTGAAGTTATAGATGTTGATGCCTATACAGGTGGATTTAATCTGCAAATAGCATTTTCCACGGGACATCTCGCCGGGAAAAGTGCCGCAGGAAACAAGGAGGAAGAGCTATGACAAAAATAGCAATCGACGGCCCTGCAGGAGCAGGAAAGAGTACAATTTCAAAAAAAGTGGCAAAGGAGCTTGGGTACGTGTATATTGACACAGGAGCAATGTACCGTACAGTAGGTCTTAAAGCAGTAAGAATGGGAATTGACACTAAGGACGAAAAAGGTGTAACCTCTATTTTGTCAGACCTTGATATTGATATCAGGCATGAGGGTGTAGAGCAGCAGATTTACCTTGACGGAGAGAATGTTTCCGACAAAATCCGAACTCCCGAAATTTCCATGGCAGCAAGCAACGTTTCTGCGATTGGTGCAGTACGAACAGCTCTTGTTGATATGCAAAGAAAGCTTGCAGAGAACCACGATGTAGTTATGGACGGACGTGACATAGCTACCTTTGTACTTCCCGATGCCGAGGTTAAAATTTTCCTCACGGCGTCTGTTGAAGCACGTGCCGCAAGAAGATACAAGGAGCTTATCGAAAAAGGCGAAAGTGTGTCGCTTGATGAGGTTAAGGCTGAAATGATACAAAGAGATAAAAATGACTCTACACGCAAAGTATCACCGCTGAAGATAGCAGATGATGCTACGGTTATTGATAACTCTGACCTTGGTTTAGAGGAATCAGTTAGCAGAGTAGTAGAATTTATAAGGAGTAAAATCTCATGAGCTTTTACAGAATAGCAGTTAGATGTGCAGGGGGCGTATTTAAAGTATGTCTTCTTTATAAAGCAGAAGGTAAGGAGAATATTCCGAATGACGGTGCATTTCTTTTATGCTCGAATCATCGGGGATACAGAGATCCCATTTTGATTGCGGCAGGGTGCAAGCGAGACCTTACCTTTATGGCAAAGGAAGAGCTTTTCAAAAAGCCGGGACTTGGCTGGCTTATTAAAAAGCTTGGTGCATTCCCCATTAAAAGGGGCAGGGGAGATGCCGCAGCAGTTATGGCAACCCTTAAAATCATGAAAAAAGGCGAAGCAACGTTGATTTTTCCAGAGGGAACAAGAATGAAAAAAGGTGAGCGTAAACAGATAAATTCAGGAATAATAAGGCTTGCATTACAATCTAACGTTCCCATATTGCCTGCCTTTGTCGGAAAAAACACAGTTACATACGGTAAACCGATATCTTATGCTCAGTATGCCGAGCAGGCACAGGACGGGAAAGTTATGCAGCGTCTTGCAGATGAACTTATGGATAACATCTATGCTTTGGGTGAAAAAAGATGACAAGGGTTGTAAAAGTAGCAGAAAAAGCAGGCTTTTGCTTTGGTGTAAGCCGTGCCGTCAGGCTTACCGAGGAGGGACTTTCAGACGGAAAGAAAATAGTAACGCTTGGACCTATTATACACAACAGTGCAGTGGTAAGTGATTTAAAAGACCGTGGAGTCAGAATAATAGAAAAGGCAGAAGATGCTAAAAAAGGCGAAACCGTTGTTATAAGAAGCCACGGAATAACAAAAGCCGAGCAGGAAATATTAGAGGTCAAAGGCGTGGAATACATTGATGCTACGTGGCCCTTTGTAAAGAAAATTCATAATATTGTAAGCGAAGCCTACGCAAATGGAAGTAACATTTTAATCATAGGTGATGAAAAGCATCCGGAAGTGATAGGGATAAACGGCTGGTGCGAAAACAGTGCCAAAGTTATAAAGTCTATCGAAGAAGCGGAAAATGTTGATTTTTGCGATGATAAAAAGCTTTATGTCGTCGCTCAAACCACGTTTGAGAGAGAATTATGGAAAAAAATTACGAAAATTATAAAAAAGACTTGCCAAAGTGCTATAGTTTTTGATACAATATGTAGTGCTACGAATGAAAGACAGAAATATGCAGCCCTGCTTGCGAAAGAGAGTGACGTGTTTATTGTCGTTGGAGGCAAAAACAGTTCAAACACCAAAAAGCTGTTTGACATTGCCTCGCCTCTTTGCCAACACACTTTTTTTGTGGAGGACGCAAAGGAACTGCCTAAGGATTTACTCACGCTCGGTCATTCGTTCGGTATTACCGCCGGTGCTTCGACACCGGAGCATATAATTAAGGAGGTTTTAAAAACCATGGTAGAAGAAAAGAACACTAATATTCAAGGAAATGGAGAGCCTACATTTGCCGAGGCATTTGAACAATCCCTCGTCACTTTAAATACAGGACAGGTTGTAACGGGCACAGTAATCAGCATTACTCCCACAGAAGTATATGTAGATCTTGGCTACAAGGCTGACGGTATCATCCCTGCAGACGAGCTTACAGATGACCCCTCAGTTAACCCCTCAGATGTTGTTAAGGTTGGCGACGAAGTGGAAGTATTCGTTGTAAGAGTAAACGACGGCGAAGGCTACGTAAAGCTTTCTAAAAAGAAGATCGACGCAATCAAGGGCTGGCAGACAATCGAAGCTGCTTATGAAAGTGGCGAAATCCTCACAGGACGTATTGTTGAAAATGTTAACCGCGGCGTAATCGCACTTGTTAACGGAAGCAGAATTTTCATTCCTGCATCTATGGCAAGCGAAAGATTCATGAAGGATCTTCAGCCCCTCGTTGGCACAGAAGCAAGCTTCAAAATCGTAAATATCCGTGAAGACAGACGTGGTAAGAAAGCAATCGGTTCTATTAAGGTTGTTGCACAGGCAGAGCGTGCCGAGAAGGTAGCTGCATTTATGGCAGATGTTGAAGAGGGTAAGGTTTATACAGGTACTGTTAAGACTCTGACAGACTTCGGTGCATTCGTTGACCTTGGCGGTGTTGACGGTCTTATCCCGATTTCTCAGCTTAGTTGGCAGAGAATTAAGCATCCTTCTGAAGTTCTCAGCGTTGGTGACAGCGTTGAAGTTACAATCCTTAAGGTTGACAAGGAAAATGTTAAGATTTCTCTCGGTTACAAGAAGTTTGAGGACAATCCCTGGGAAATTGCAAAGAGAACCTTCAACGAAGGTGATGTTGTAACAGTTAAGGTTGTTCGTCTTGTACCCTTTGGTGCATTCGTAGAGCTTATCCCCGGAATTGACGGCCTTGTTCACATTTCTCAGATTGCGAACAAGAGAATCGGAAAACCCGAAGATGTTCTCACAGTAGGCGAAATGGTTGATGCTAAGATTATGGACATCAACTGGGACGAAAAGAAGATTGGTCTTTCAATCCGTGAACTTCTCGCTCCCGAAGCTCCCGCAGTTGAGGAAGTAACAGAAGAGGTAGCAGAAGAAGCTGCTCCCGAAGTAGCGGAAGAAGCTCCTGTAGAGGAAGCTCAGGAAGAGGCTCCCGCTGAAGAAACAACAGAGGAATAATACTCTTTTAATTAAATAAAAACAGAGGTCGTAAAAGCACTCCTTTTACGACCTTTGTTTTTATCGGCTCACCAATAGGTAATTTGTGATAAGATAAGCCAAAAAATCTACGTCCCCAAATGGCAAATGGCATCCGGTCCTGCATTTGTTACGTTAAATCTTTTTTCTTTTTGTATTGACCGAGTGTCATACCGGTATACTTTTTAAATACTTTTGAAAAATAAACTGCATCGGAAAAGCCCAACAGCTCTGCAAGCTTTGCGGTTTTAACATGCCTTGCTTCTAAATAGGCTTGTGCTGCTGTAATTTTTTGCATTTGCAGATATTTTATGGGGGTGACATTGTACTTTCTGCTAAAAATCTTAATAAGCTGTGTTTTTCCTAAAAAGAAGGTGGTGCACAAATCTTCCAGCGTAATATTTTTGCTGATATTTTCGTCAATATACTGTTTGATATTTTCCGCAGTTAATGCCGAGGGACTTTTGCAAGTGCTTTTGTTCTGTTTATGCACCTTTTGAACAATATCAATTGCCATCATTCCCAATTCGTTACATAAATCAAAGAGCGGAGCATCGGAGCTTTCTGCTTTTTTTATAATTGCCTCAAATTCTTCTCGAAGATCCATATTAAGAATCATAATATTATTTGAGATGCCATATTCCTCTAAAACAGCATCCATAATCTTCCCGGAGATAGAAAAGTAGAGCTTTTTCAGCGGATGCTCCCTATCGGTAGTGAAACTTCGTAAAACATTCTTGTTTATGAAGATGAAATCTCCTTCTTTTACGTTGTAGCGGTTTTCCCCGATGTCTATATAACCGCAACCCTCGGTTATATATTCAAACTGATATGTATAGTAGACTGATGTTTTTTGGCGAATTGTGTGCGTGTAATCCGGTAGCCCCAATGTTCTTCCCGCTAACGTAATATTGAAAGGGATAGGATCAGAAAGAGTTGAAATATAATACAGATCATCGGTTTTAAAGCTTGCACGTAATAGCATAAGGCACCCCCGTAGTGAAATATTTTGCTAAAAAAGAGCGAAATTTATTACATTTACATGTATTTGTAAAGAGTATATAATAAAAGCAAAAAGAAGTCAATGCCATTTGCTCTGACTAAATATAAAATGTGAAATTTATTGCCGAATATTTGTAATTAACGAACTTTAGTCGGCAAACGGCATAATGACAAAAATTCAGAGAGGATGGATTAAAATGAAAAAAGTTTTTTCAATGCTTTTATGTCTTTTTATGCTCATTGGTGTTTTTCCTACGATGAGTTTTTCCGCAGGCGTAAAAAATGTCCCGATCATTATTTTAAGAATGGACGATTATACCGCAAGAAGCAGAGCTATCGAAGAGTTTGAAAAAACCTTTGAAATCCTTCGAGAGGAAGACGTAAAAGCAACCTTTGGCATAATTGGTTCTCTCGCAGAGGTAAACGAGCAAGAGAAGATAACGGCAGAGAATGTTGAATTGTTCTGGAAAAAGACAAATGAATATCTGGATTACGGAATTCAGTTCTGGCATCACGGATATACACACGGCGGTTATGAATTCAGCGGAGGCCTTACATACGATGAGGCGAAGGCGAATTTCAAAAAAACAATGGATTTGTTTTATGAAAACACGGGAGAGAAGCTTACCTCGTTTGGAGGACCGGGAAATCGTTTGAATGATGAATGTTTCCAAATGATTGATACGGAGTTTCCCGAAATTAGAACGGTTTTCAAATCAACATCTCTTACGGACTCTACATCAGCGGATATTACATATCTTGACAATATGATGTATGTTGAAACAGACGGCGAGCTTGATTATGATAAATTCCTTACAAGCTATAGCTCATTGGCAGGGGAGGACTGTGCCTTTATGTTTATACATCCTTCGGGATTTTCCGACGCGGAAAGGGAAACATTAAGGAAAATCATAAGGTTTCTTAAATCAAAGGGCACAGCCATTATGACTTCGGAAGAGTATGCGGAACACAAGGCTTTTAATGTGAATAATGTGTCTGTAAATGGTAATCGCGATGTTACATATACAATTGGAGGCTCAGATTTAGTTAAGGATTCAACAGTGCTTTATACAGAAATCAAAGATTCGGAGGGAACTGTACTTTCTACAGAAACCTTTACATATGACGGCAGTAACAGAAGAAAAATCGCTATTGACAATATTGAAGCAAAGAGCGTTGGTGGAGAATATACAATCAGTGTCAGCATTATGAATGACAGTACAAAGGTCAAAACCTCAACTCTTGATTATGTGGAAGCAATTACCTATGATGCTCCGATAATTATTCTTAAGCTCGACGATTTCCATGATGGAAACGCACATAAATTCAAGCCGTTTATACAGATGGCAAACGAGGAAAATGTTCCCGTTTCTCTCGGTGCAATTGTCGGATGGTCGGCTGAGTCAAGGGCCGATTTCTGGGACCTTATAAAGGAATGGACAGATGAAGGTCACGAATTATGGTGCCACGGCTGGAATCATAATTCTGATGAAAAGGGTAGTGAATTTGCAGGCACACATACCTATGATGAGATGAAGGAAAGCATGAGGCTATGTCTCGATCGTGTAAAAAGAATGACAGACTATGATATGACATGCTTTGGTGCACCGGGAAATAATATAAGCGATACCTGCGTAGAAATGATTAACAAGGAATTTCCGCAGATTGAGACAGTGTTTTTCAACACAAGAGCCAGCATTCCGATTAACGCAGTTGAAATGAATTACCGTTTCAATACAGTTGACGGTGCCTCTTTCACGGTTGAAAATTTTAAAGATACATATAATCCCGATGCAGAATGTGCCGTTATACAGCTTCATCCCTCAAACTTTACGGGTACAGATTCTGATGGAACAGCATATGATTATACAGAAAATTTCAGGTCGGTAATCCGCTATTTTAAAGACGAGGGCTGCACATTTATGACACCTTCGCAGTATGCGGCGTACAAGAGAGGTCGTTTTGAGGCAGACGCTGCAAAGCTTACAAATCTTAAAAGCGGAAATATTACCTTCTCTGTAGGTGCATCGGAGAAAAAGATTATCATTTTCTCCCTTTGCGACAAGGATGGCGTATTGAAGAAAGTAAAGTATGTTGCAAATCCTTTATACAGTAACCGTATTTTAACGGCGTCCATTGACCTCAGCGGTCATACTGTGGAGAACGGAGACAAGCTCAGTGCATATATATGGAGTGCCAATAGCAGTCTTATCCCGGCAAGGGAGAGTGTTTCCATCAGCACATATAAATACGATATAATCTTTGAAAGTGTACGCGGAACAGTGCCTAAAGGAGAAGCATACGAAAAGGGAACAACAATTGTGCTTCCCGATATGGACAACGTGGAAAGCTACAGCTTCGACGGATGGAAGAAAAACGGTGAAGGAGAGCTGATAGCTCCCGGAACGGAATATGAGGTAACGGATAATGCCATTTTTGTTGCACAATGGATTGAGGCATTTGCTGTTGAGTTCAAAAACGCAGATGGAACAACCGTGCTTGAGGATATTAGGGCACAAAATGGAGATGTTATTACCCTTCCTTCAGTGGAGGATGATCCCGAATCCGGACTTAAGTTTGAAGGTTGGAAGCTGAATAATGAAGGCGAGCTGCTTCTTTCCGGTACAAGCTACGGTCCCGTAACCTCCAACAAAACTTTCGTTGCACAGTGGAAAAAATTCTGGACAGGAAAGGTTGCAACAGACGCTCCCGAAACACAGACCGGGGCAGACGGAAAGCTCTACTATCTGATAGAGGATTGTGATGATCTCGCATGGTTTGCAAACTATGTCAACACAGTAGACGCATCCGCCAATGCTGTTTTGTGCAATGATATTTATCTCAATGCACAGACGGGTGATTTGATAGCATATACAAACAACTGGAATAACTATAGAATAGGATCCTCAGACGCACCCTATGCAGGTACATTCGATGGTAACGGAAAATCAATCTACGGCTTGTACATCGCACCTACTTCTAAACAAGGAACCTACACCGGTATGTTTAATCAGGTGAGTGGTGCAACTATAAAGAATCTGAAGCTTCAAGCACCGTATATGGTTTCCTATGTAACATCTGATTCCTCAAAATATACCGGTATTCTTATCGGTGGTATGACAGGCAATGCCTCAACAATAGATGACGTAGATATAATCGGAGGAAAGTTCACTGCAAATGCAAACTCAACTAATGTACATTCCTTCGGAAGCATTGCAGGCACAATCACAACACCTGCCGGAGAAACAAAGGTTGCAAACTGTGATTCATCAATTACCTTAGATACTCCAACAACGGCACAGTATACCTATACATCTACAAACGGAGGTATTGGTGGCATTATCGGTAGAGCAATGGGTGATTCGGAAAAAACAATAGTTATAGATAACTGTAGCTTTACCGGACATATCAACGTTCCCGGTACCTCCGCAGTCGGTGCTATCATCGGCAGAGGTGCGGGAACAAGCAGTAAAAAATCATATGTCACAATCAAGAATTGCTTTGGTGAATTTACCGCGACAACAACAACTAATCCCATTGCCGGTATTTCGGCTAACTACACAGACGGCAGCAATAACACTATCAGCCAAAAAGCTAAGTCGTAAAACAATTTTATACAGCGAAAAAAGAACAACCTTCATTTCGTCAAGCAGTAAAATAAAAGTAGACACACGAGCCATTTGGGGAATTACATTTTTTGTCAACGAGCAAGGGATTCAAGGAGCAAGGAAACAGTTCCGCCATCTTTCACATCCCGCTATCTTAATCAGGTATCATTCACAAAAGAATAAGATTTACACAAAAAAGGACTGCAAAATTTTGCAGTCCTTTTTGTGTAAATTGTTGACTATTGTCGGAAAACGTGCTATAATTTTCTCAAAGTTATGTTAGGAGTGAGCAGTCATAGTTGCATTGGAGGACAAAATTTTAAATGAGGGTAAGGTTCTGCCCGGAGACATTCTCAAAGTTGATTGTTTCCTTAATCACCGAATTGATGTGCCATTCCTTCTGGAAATGGGCGAGGAAATAGCACGGCTTTATAAGGACGTGCCCGTCAATAAAATTCTTACTATTGAAACATCGGGGATTCCGATTGCATTTGCGGCGGCTCAATATATGAACGTGCCCGTGGTGTTTGTGAAAAAAAATAAATCGGGTAATATTTCCGATGATGTGTATTCATCACGAGTGGCTTCCTTTACCAGAAAAAACGTGTATGATGCTGTGGTAAGCAAGGATTTTTTGAACAGTGAGGACAAGGTTCTTGTAATAGATGATTTCCTTGCAAAGGGGAATGCACTGACAGGTCTTATTGATATTATAAATCAGGCAGGGGCAACTCTTTTGGGTTGTGCAATTGCAATTGAAAAAGGCTTTCAGGGCGGCGGAGATGAGCTTAGAGCAAAGGGCGTGCGTGTGGATTCTCTGGCAATTATAGAATCCATGACGGAAAACTCGCTTTCATTCCGCAAATAAAGGTGTATGTAAAGAAGCTTTACATAAATATTTTTTGCCTAAAAGGCAGGAGGTTTTAAAAATGAAAAAAATTCTTTCATTACTTCTCGTTGCCGTAATGTGTGTAGCATCAGCTTGTATGCTTTCGGCTTGCGGCGGAGAAAAGGCAGACTCCGATTTTAAGATCGGATTCATTTTCTTGCATGATGAAAACTCAACTTATGACAAGAACTTCCTTGATGCTGCACAAGCGGCTACAAAAGAGTTGGGACTTTCAGAAGACCAGGTTATTTTCAAGACCAACGTTCCTGAGGGTAACGAATGTTATGAAGCGGCTGCAGACCTTGCAGACCAGGGCTGTGATGTAGTATTTGCTAACAGCTTCGGTCATGAGCCTTATGTATTAAAGGCTGCAAAGGAATTCCCTGAGGTTGAATTCTGCCATGCAACAGGTACTACTGCTCATACTGAAAACGTTAAGAATTTCCACAATGCATTTGCTTCTATCTATGAAGGCAGATACCTTGCAGGTATTGCTGCAGGTATGAAGCTTAACGAAATGATTGAAGCAGGAAAGATTACTCCCGACCAGGCTAAGATGGGTTACGTTGGTGCTTTCACATATGCTGAGGTTATTTCGGGTTATACATCTTTCTACCTTGGTGCAAAGTCAGTTTGCCCCTCAGTTACAATGGAGGTTCAGTTCACAGGCAGCTGGTATGACGAAGCTCTTGAAAAAGAAGCAGCTACAAAGCTTCTGAGCAACAAGTGCGTACTTATCAGCCAGCACGCTGACTCTATGGGTGCTCCCACAGCATGTGAGAACGCAGGCGTTCCCAACGTTTCCTACAACGGAAGCACAAAGGATGCTTGCCCCAACACATTCATCGTTTCTTCAAGAATCGACTGGGCTCCTTACTTCAAGTACATCATCGAATCTGCACAGAACGACAAGGAAATCGCAGCAGACTGGTGCGAAGGCTTTGAAGTTGGTTCTGTAAAGCTTACAGAAATCAATGAAAAGGTTGCAGCAGAAGGTACAAAGGAAGCTTTGGAAGAAGCAAAGGCTAAGCTTATCTCCGGCGAAATCAAAGTATTTGATACAAATAACTTTACCGTTGAAGGCAAGAAGCTTGATTCTTACATGGCAGACGTTGATACAGATCCTAAGTATGAAAAGGATACAGAGGCAATTTCTGACGGATATTTCCATGAATCAGAATACCGCAGTGCTCCTTACTTTGATATGACTATCGACGGAATTAAGTTGCTCAACAGCATGTTCTGATAAAAAATTGTGTAGGGCGGAGAACCTCTCCGCCCTATAATAAATTTGGTTCTTGTATTTTTTGATAAGCAAAGGGTTTATCAAAGAATATAAGAATTTTTAGCTGGAGGTTATTATGGAACAGAATATTGCTCTTGAACTAAAAAACATAACCAAGACCTTTGGCAATGTTGTTGCCAATAAGAATGTGTCGCTCAAGGTCAGAAAAGGAGAAATCCTTTCCATACTCGGAGAAAACGGCAGCGGAAAAACCACGCTTATGAATATGGTATCGGGCATATACTACCCTGACCATGGACAAATGTTTATCGACGGAAAGGAATGTGTAATTGCTTCTCCTAAGGATGCATTCAACTATAAAATAGGTATGATACATCAGCATTTTAAGCTTGTTGATGTTTTCAGTGCTGCGGAAAATATCGTCCTGGGGCTTAAAGATGAAAAGGGCTTTGATATGCCTTCATATATTGAAAAAATCAAGGAAATTACCGAAAAATACGGTTTTGAGCTTGATTTACAGAAAAAAATATATGAAATGTCCGTTTCTGAAAAGCAGACCGTTGAAATAGTAAAGGTGCTTTTCAGAGGGGCAGATATTCTGATTCTTGATGAGCCTACAGCCGTTTTGACACCACAGGAAACCGTTAAGCTTTTCAAGGTTTTAAAGAATATGCGTGACAGTGGTAAGGCAATAATCATTATCACACATAAGCTTCATGAGGTGCTTTCGCTTTCCGATTATGTAACAGTCCTCAGAAAAGGCGAATATGCAGGTACTGTAAAGACAAGCGAAACAAACGAAGCAGAGCTTACGGAAATGATGGTGGGAAAGAAAATTTCCCTTAATATTCACAGAAGCGTTCCCGAAAACACCTGTGACCGCCTTGTGGTTCAGAAAATAAGCTGTATGGACCGTGAGGGAACAAAGGTTCTTGACGATGTTTCTTTCACTGCAAAATCGGGAGAAATTCTCGGCATTGCAGGAATCGCAGGAAGCGGACAACGAGAACTTCTGGAAGCGATCGCAGGGCTTGGGCATCTTGACGAGGGGGAAATTATTTATAATGACCCCAAGAGCGGAAAAGAAGAAAATCTTCGTGATAAGACTCCTCTTCAAATACGTCAAATGGGAGTAAGGCTTGCTTTTGTTCCCGAAGATAGGCTTGGAATGGGTCTTGTAGGGAACATGGATATAGTGGACAACATGATGCTCAGAAGCTATAAAAAAGGTAAGTCCGTATTCCTGCAGAGAAAAGCTCCCAAATCATTGGCAGAGGAGATTATTGAACGGCTTGAAGTGGTAACACCGTCTGCAAACACCCCCGTAAGAAGGCTTTCGGGAGGAAACGTTCAAAAAATCCTTGTGGGACGAGAAATTGCATCTTCTCCCACGGTTTTGATGGCGGCGTATCCTGTCCGTGGACTCGACATAAATTCATCTTATACAATCTATAATCTTCTCAATGAACAAAAGGAAAAAGGCGTAGCCGTAATTTTTGTTGGGGAGGACTTAGATGTGCTTCTTGAATTGTGTGACAGAATTATGGTAATCGGTTCGGGCAGAGTTACAGGCATTGTAGACGGAAGAAGTGCGACCAAGGAAGAAATCGGTCTTTTGATGACTAAATCTTCCGAGCAGCACAGCGAAGAATAAAGAGGGAGGATAAAACAAATGAAAAAAATTAATAATTTCTTGCATCAATCCCTCTATGTATCTCCTTTTCATATTGCGAAGAGGGACAATATTGTTTGGTGGAAGGCATGGATAATCAGAATCATAGCGGTGCTGATTGCCCTTCTTGTATGCGGAGCTATTACAATTGCACTTACCGATATAAATCCTGTTAAAATGTACTTTACCATGATTGATGGTGCTGTGGGAACTCCCCGTCTTGTATGGAATATGCTTCAGAATACGGCAATTCTTCTTTGTATTTCTCTTGCGGTAACGCCTGCATTTAAGATGCGATTCTGGAATATAGGTGCAGAAGGACAGGTTCTTATCGGCGGACTTGCAACGGCAGTTTGTATGATTTTTCTGGGAGAAAAGCTTCCCACTCCGATTTTAATTACAATAATGCTTATAAGCAGTGTAGCGTTAGGTGCGTTTTGGGCACTTGTCCCCGCATATTTTAAAACAAAGTTCAATTCAAACGAAACCCTTTTTACGCTCATGATGAACTATATTGCAATCCAGCTTGTTGCATATTTCACCTTGGAAATGTCTGTTCCAAAGGGTTCGGGAACTCCCAGAGTTCTGGATCACGGACAGCTTCCTGTGCTTTTTGACCAAAAATATTTGATTAATATATTGATTGTTGCGGTGATTACCGTTATTATGCATATATACCTTAAGTACAGCAAGCAGGGGTATGAAATATCCGTCGTGGGTGAAAGTGAAAAGACTGCAAGGTATATCGGAATCAATGTTAAAAAAGTAGTTTTAAGAACCATGGCTATTTCAGGTGCAATCTGCGGTATAGCCGGATTTTTGATAGTTGCAGGTACAGACCACTCTCTTAAAAGCGATAGTGCAGGTGGCAGAGGCTTTACGGCAATCATGGTTTCATGGCTTGCTAAGTTTAACCCGGTGTTTATGATTTTAACATCACTTTTGATTGTATTCCTTGAAAAAGGTGCGTCAAAAATTTCCGAGGTTTACAGACTTAATTCCTCCTTCTCGGATATTATAACGGGAATTATAATTTTCTTTATAATCGGTGCAGAATTTTTTATTAACTATAAGATTAAAGTAAATACAAAGGAAAAGGAGGAGAGAGTATGATAGCTACTATAATACAAAGAGCAGTAATGCAGGGAACACCCTTGCTTTTTGGCTCAACGGGCGAAATTCTTACCGAAAAATCGGGAAATCTGAATCTCGGAATACCCGGAATTATGTATGTAGGTGCAATCAGCGGTGTTGCAGGCTCATTTATTTATGAGCAAAGCGTAGCGGTGCTCAATCCTTTCTTAGCTATATTAATTCCGCTTGTATGCTCCATATTGGGCTCGGCATTAATGGGACTTATTTATTGCTTTTTAACCGTATCCCTGCGTGCAAATCAGAATGTTACCGGTCTTGCATTGACGACCTTTGGTATTGGAATAGGAAACTTTTTCGGTGGTTCCTTGATTAAGCTTGTGGATACAGATGTGCCCTCGATTTCTCTTTCTGCAACAAGTACGATTTTTAAAACACAGCTTCCCTTTGCACATTCGCTTGGCTGGTTTGGTGAAATATTCTTTTCGTACGGCTTTTTGGTTTATGTTGCGATTATCGTTGCTTTAATCTCCTCCCATGTGCTAAAAAAGACACGCACGGGGCTTCATTTGCGAGCAGTAGGAGAAAGTCCGGAAACAGCCGATGCGGCAGGAATCAGTGTTACAAAATATAAATATTTATCAACCTGTATAGGAAGTGCAATCGCAGGGCTTGGCGGACTTTACTATGTAATGGACTATGCCAACGGCGTTTGGTCAAATAACGGCTTCGGTGACAGAGGTTGGCTTTCTATCGCTCTTGTTATTTTCTCCGTATGGCGTCCGTCCATAAGTATTCTCGGCTCAATTTTATTTGGATTTTTGTATGTAATTCCTACATACATTCCCAATATTACGGTAAGTACAAAAATTCTTTTTGAAATGCTTCCTTATGTTGTTACCATACTTGTGCTTATTATCACAAGCATCAGGGATAAAAAGGAAAATCAGCCTCCAGCAGCTTTGGGATTGCCTTATTTCAGAGAAGAACGTTAAATAGAAGCGTGCCGATTCACCCATTTCGCGTCTCAACTAAATTTCAAATGAATAAATGTTGCTCGCAACTAAATTGCGTTAATTTCTATATGATAAACAGGGAATTACAGTTTTTTTGACTGCGATTCTCTGTTTATTGTCTTAAATAAGAAAATATTGTAAAAAATATATGAAGCCAAGCCGCTTTAGTTGACAATGGGTTGCTTTTTGTGGTATCATATAAAAGAGAAAATTTTATGAATTGGAAGTGTGAGTTTGAACCAGTTTGTTTCTTCAATAAATGAGATTTTAGCAAGGTTAATAGTGCTTTTTACCGCTATCACGGTTCACGAATATGCACATGGATACGTTGCGTATAAGCTTGGTGACCCTACGGCAAAATACGCAGGCAGGCTTTCTTTTAATCCTATGTCGCATCTTGACCCTATAGGTGCTTTGTGTATGGTGCTTTGCGGATTTGGTTGGGCAAAGCC
>JAZQAB010000103.1:0-15374 GCA_045545055.1 Clostridia bacterium
TGATGCGTTAAAAACGCTTTTTTACTTCTTTTTGTACCAACAAAATTCCTTTGTGAACAACTTCTGATTTAGAAATGTTTAACTGCTTGGAGCATTCCTCCAAAATTTGTGCAGTGGTTTGCGAAAGCCTTATTTCAAATCGTTTGTCACGTTTGTCGTTTGTTGGTCTTCCTTTTGGGGACATTTTTTCACCACCTTTATTGTCCGTACTTAAATACTAACATACGTACGGACATTTGTCAAGATGTTATTTTAAAATTCTACTAATATATTCCCTGTTTGACCCAACTTTTTTTATTGGTTTTAAACAACAAAGCAGTTTTTTAATAAGCAACAAAAGTCAGGTTTTAAAAAATATTTTGTTGACCGTCAAAAAATCGCTCGCAACATCTTCGACTGCAGGCGAGCGATTTTTAGTCTTTGAGGAATTGAGTATTCCTTTCAAAGACGGTGACGCAAAGACGAAATGTTTTTTAAAACAAAACCGGCTATCTGAAAGATTAGGTAAGGGTCTTTCTTAGCCCGACAGGAGCGTTTAGGGGTTTGGGGAATCTCCCGTTTGAAACATAGGCTTTCTGCCACGCTACCGCTCGCATTAAGCCTTGTTTCTGCACAGCCCTACGCCTTCGCTTCATCTGCCACCGGCAGTGCTCAGGCTCGGTTCCCCAAAACTTTTGCTTCTTTTGGTTACAAAAGAAGGGGCAACCTTCCCAAGGTTAATTTTGGTCCTTTTGGCGGCAAAAGGACATATTCTACGTGCTTCCACGAAAATGGGGATAAACCTTCTCAAGGTTAAATTTTACGCTCAAATAAGCTTTTTTCAAAGCTTTTTTGCTCAAAAAACCGCAAAAAGTCTGTACATTTGGGAAAAAGTATGTTATAATGACTCTATCTGCGAAGATTTTTACAGATAAATAATAACGGAGGGAATTTTTTATGGCAAGTTTTTTTCATGCGAATAAATCAGTGCCGCTCCCCATGGAATTTATAAATAAATATATGATTAATGCAAACGCCACCTATGTCAAGGTCTATTTGTACGGTCTTGGCAAGTGTTATGAGGGCGAGGAGGACGTGTCAAACGCACAGATTGCAGAAGCTCTCGATATATTGGAAACCGATGTCAGTAAGGCGTGGCGTTATTGGAAAAAGGTAGGTCTTGTACATAGCGAGGGCAGAGGGGTTTTAGTTTTTGATACAATGAGCGAAGCTCCCTCAAAGGAAACCGCTGAGAAAGAAAGCGTGGAAAAAACTGCGGTGAAGCCGCAGAGCGTAAAGGAAAATTCCGATAAAGACTCCATGAAAGAAATTTCCAAAGCTATGGGAATAAATCCCAAAATGAAGGAAACTGTTTCATTTGCGGAGCAGCTTCTTAAAAAGACCCTTTCACGTCGTGAAATTAATTCTTTGTATACATTTATGCAGGAATACTCCATGTCGCAGGAAATAGTACTGGTTCTCTTGGAATATTGTGTTACTATCGATAAAACCAATTTTTCTTACATAGAAAAAGTGGCGGAGGGCTGGAAAGAGCAGGGAATTAACACTATAGAGGAAGCTACCAAGATTCTAAACCGTGTAATAAAAGAAGTTCGCATGCAGAAAAAATGCAGGAAAATGTTTGGCTTGGAACGGGAATTTTCTCAAACGGAGATTAATTATATAGCCCGCTGGGTAAGCGAATTTTCCATGAGCGAGCCGATGATAAGAAACGCATATGAAAAGACGGTTAAAAACACAGGCAAGGTTTCAATGCCTTATATGAATACAATCCTTAAATCCTGGTTTGAAAAGGGCATTAAAACGGTTTCCCAGATTTCCGAAAAAGAGAATGCGGCTCCCCAAAAGGGAAAGAGCAATTCTACAGGATATCAGCTTGACGATATGGCGGCAATCGAAAGAAAGCTCAGGTTAGAGAAACAGAAAAAATAAAGGGGTGACCTTTTTTGGCTGAATCAATTTACGAAAAAGCGGCGAAAATCATTGCGGAAAGAAAAGAAAAACGTAAAAATGAGCTGTTACGCCGCCGAAGTGAGGCTTTTATAAAAGCACCGAGAATAAGAGAAATTGAAGAAGAACTCGACCGCTACGGAATACGGATGCTTAATCTCATTGCAAATGGTGAGTATGACGAGAATAAGGCAGTAAGTGCCATTACCGCAGAAAACAGGGAGTTTGTAAAAGAAAGGGAAAGACTTCTTACCGAGGCAGGCTTTGATAAGGATTACCTTAATTTAGGGTATTATTGCACTAAATGTGAGGACAGCGGTTTTGACGGCGGGAAAATTTGTTCCTGCCTTCAAAAAGAAATTACAGAGCTTGCTCTTAAAGAAGCAAATCTTTCCACGCTTCTTTCCGAACAGACCTTTGACAATTTCAAGCTTTCCTACTACAGTGCCGATTTCGTTCCCGAATACGGCTGTTCTCCCAGAGAGAATATGCAGGCGATTCTTGCCGAGTGCAGAAGCTTTGCCGAAAACTTTGATACGTCGGACGAAAATTTGCTCTTTTGCGGAGCGTGCGGACTGGGAAAGACCTTTCTTTCCTCCGCTGTTGCAAATGAGCTTATAAAGAAGGGAAAAGATGTTTTGTATGTAAGCTGTAACGCACTTTTCCCGATTTTAGAGGATATGCATTTTGGCAGAGAGGTTTCCCAAAACGCCCAGTATATAGTAAAAAAGCTTGGTGAGTGTGACCTTCTTATCCTTGACGATTTGGGAAGCGAGTTTGTGACGCAGTTTACCTGTGCAGAGCTTTTCAGAATAATCAACAGCCGCCTTATCGCAGGACGGAAGATGATTATTTCCACAAACCTTAACAGAAGTATGCTGAAAAACACCTACAACGAAAGGATTGCTTCAAGAATAACAGGCGGTTTTTCAATGCTTGAATTTTTGGGTGATGATATCCGCAGTATTAAGAAATTAGAAGGAAAGCTTTAAAATGAAAAATGCCAAAGAACTTTTGGGCGAGTATATTGCCCTTCTTGAAAAAATAATTATTGATTATAACTATAATGAAGACGAAGCCTTTAAGTTTTTAGAAAAGCTCAAGGCTTCCCTTGGGGAAAAACAAAACGTTCCCAACTCAGAAAAGGAGCTTTTCGAGGCATGTACATATAATGCACTGGCTACCATAAACACCGTTTTGGAGCAAGAGAAGAAAAGCAGTCAGCTTCTTGGGGCACTTACCGAGGCAAAGGAAGAAATGAAGGCAATTTCCTCCATGCTTTAATTGTTTTTGCACCGAAAAGGCTGAAAATGTAACGAAAATTATCATTGATACAAAAAAATATTGACAAAGGCTTTGCTAATGGTTATACTGTAGCGTAAGAAATGTGAGGTTTTAAGTATGAATATGCAATCTTTCTTTACAGCAAGCATACTTCTTCTCAACGCTATTATTATTCTAGCAATTACAAAGCCGGATAAGAATAGCGCTGTTTGTCGTGTGTTTAAGTAAAAAAGGTTTGTATACTATTGTGAGTATCAAAAACCTGCGGCAAGTGGTGCCGTAGGTTTTTTTGCTTATTAGAAAAACCTTACGAAAATATTTGCAAGGAGAGTTAGATATGAGAAAAATCAGTATTACCGACATTACACTTAAAAAGCTGTCACAGGACAGGGCGGTTTCTCTATTGTTCAGGGAAAAAACTGCCATTGCCTCCTGTGCCGACACCCTTGGAGTTGATGCGGTAGAGCTATCTCCTGTAAAGAGTGTTCGTGAAGATACCATTATATATAAGACTATTTCACGCAATGTGAAAAACAGCTCTGTGGCAATCCCCGTAGGCTTTAGTGAGGAAGATGCAGAAAATGCGTGGGAATGTGTTAAAGAGGCAGCTTCGCCCCGTCTTCAGGTTGAGCTTCCCACCTCCACCGTGCAGATGGAGTACATTTACCATGTGAAAGCAGATAAAATGCTTTCAAAAATTGCTTCCCTTACCAAAAAGGCTAAGGAGCTTTGTGATGATGTGGAATTTGTCGCACTTGATGCAACACGTGCCGATGAGGATTTTCTCATTCAGGCTGTGAAAGAGGCAGAGGCAAACGGGGCAAGGCTTGTTACAATTTGTGACGATGCAGGAACCTCCCTTCCCGAAGAAATTGCTTCTATAGTAAAAAAAGTAAAGGAAGCCGTAGCAATCCCTGTTTATGTTCAGCTTTCCAATGCAATTGACATGGCAGTAGCCTGTGCGGTTGCAGCTACAGAAGCAGGTGCGGACGGTCTTAAATGCTCTATGGCAGGGGGCGAAGCTCTTTCCATGGGTGCTCTTGCAGCAGTAATTAAGGCACGTGGAGATAAAATCGGTATTGAAAGCGGACTTGATAATACAAAAATATACGCAAGCATTGATGATATGCTTTCCAAGATAAACCACGAAACCTATGAAACGGCAGACGTAAGCGAGAAGAAAAAGATAGTTCTCGACGCAGACAGTACCCTTTCAGATGTGGCACATGCCGCAAATGTTTTGGGCTACGACCTTTCCGACGAGGATAACGGAAAGGTACATAAGGCACTTTCACAGGTTTGCGAAAAGAAGGGCAGTGTAGGTGCAAAGGAGCTGGAGGCACTTATTGCAAGCTTTGCGATGCAGGCCCCCTCAACCTATCATATTGAAAGCTACACCACAAACTGCTCCAATCTCACAGGCTCAATGTCGCAGGTAACGCTTCGCTGCGGTGATGAAATCTTAAATGGTGTCAGCACAGGAGACGGACCTATTGACTCGGTATTCAGAGCCATTGAGCAGAGCATAGGCTTCCATTACGAGCTTGACGATTTTCAGATTCATGCCGTAACCGACGGCAAGGAAGCTTTAGGTAATGCAATTGTAAGGCTTCGCAATAATGGCAAGCTTTACAGCGGCAACGGCATTTCAACAGATATTGTAGCGGCAAGTATCAGAGCTTATATTAACGCACTGAACAAGATAGTATTCGAGGAGGAATAAAATGAAAATCACATTTTCAACCAAGCATGTTACCCGTGCTTCCTTCCTTGATACGTGTAAGTTTGCGTATGACTACGGTTATGCAGGCTTTGAAATATATGATGCACTTAAAGAGAGAAAGCTCCACCACGACAGTATTTTAAGACCTGACCGTACTCCCGATTCCAAGCGTAAGCTTGTGAACAGAAACTTAGCAGTATCTGCTCTTGTATATCCCTACAGTATCGAAACCACGGAAGCAAACGGTGACGAAATAGTAAAATATGTGGATATGGCACGTAATGCAGGCATAGAAAGGGTCATTTTACGTAATGAGGTAAAGACCTCAAATGAAATGCTTTCTGAAAAGCTTTCAAAAGCTATAAAGCGTGCTGAGGAAGCAGACATTCAGATTCTTTTTGAAACCGCAGGCTACCTTTCCGAAACGGAAAACGTAATTGATATAATAAACTTCTTTTCCTCAGCGGTTATCGGGGCATCATGGAATATGCGTGAAACCTACTTTAGAGCAGGGGAGAGTGCGGAAACCACTATTAAGAGCCTCGGTGCATATATAAAATATGCGAGAATGGGGGATATGAAGGACGGGAAAACGGTTCTCATAGGTGAGGGCGAGCTTCCTGTTACAAGCTTCATAAATGCTCTTTCTTCTCTTAATTATGAGGGGTATATCTGTGTGGCATGGAATGAGGAGGTAAACGATGCCGATATCGTGCTTACCCACTTTGCCAACTATATAGGGGACCTTTCCAGAGAAAAGAAAGAAACAGGCAAGGCTTATTACAACCGTAGCAGAACAGGCACATTTGTATGGAAAAAGTATGATGTAATCGATGCAACATTCTCCGATGTGCTTGATACAATGGCTGAGAAATACCCCGACCAGTATGCATTTAAGTATACCACCCTTGATTATACAAGAACTTACGCACAGTTCAGACGAGATGTTGACGAATGTGCGGCGGCACTTATTTCTCTGGGCGTAAAGGCAGGCGACCATGTTGCCGTGTGGGCAACCAATGTTCCCCAGTGGTTTATTACTTTCTGGGCAACCACAAAAATCGGTGCAGTATTGGTAACAGTAAATACCGCATATAAAATCCATGAGATTGAATATCTTCTCAGACAGTCGGATACCCATACCCTTGTTATGATTGAGGATTGCAAGGATATTAATTATAAGGAAATAATCGAGGAGCTTTGCCCCGAACTTAAGACAATGACTCCGGGAGATGCTCTTTATTCCAAAAATCTTCCCTTCCTTCGCAATGTCGTAACCGTAGGCTTTTCTATGGACGGCTGCCTTACATGGGAGCAGATGCTTCAGCGAAGCAGCTTAATCCCTCATGAAGAAGTGAGACGACGTGCCTCTCTTGTAAAGCCTGACGATGTATGCAATATGCAGTACACATCGGGAACTACAGGCTTCCCCAAGGGCGTAATGCTTACCCACAGAAACATCGTAAATAACGGCAAGACAATCGGTGACAGAATGGATCTTTCCACGGCAGACCGTATGATGATTCAGGTACCTATGTTCCATTGCTTTGGCATGGTTCTTTCTATGACGAGTATGATGACCCACGGCGGAACACTTTATCCCATGCCTTATTTCTCTCCCAAGTCATCACTGGCTTGTGTAAATGATGAACATATTACCTGCTTTAACGGCGTTCCCACCATGTTTATTGCAATGTTTAATCATGCCGATTTTGCAAAAACAGATTTTTCATATATCCGCACAGGAATTATGGCAGGTGCTAACTGTCCGGCAGACCTTATGCGTCGTGCCGCAGATGAAATGAATATGAAAGAAATCATTTCAGTTTACGGACAGACGGAGGCTTCCCCCGGTTGTACAATGGGCGAAGTTAACGAGGATATTGACCATAGAGTTGAAACTGTTGGCAGTGCCTTCCCCGGAGTTGAGTGTAAGATTATTGATCCCGAAACGGGAGAAGAGCTTCCCGACGGAGAAAGCGGTGAATTTGTAGCACGCGGATTTAATATAATGAAGGGCTATTACAAAATGCCGGAAGCCACGGCTCAGACCATTGACAAGGACGGCTGGCTTCATTCGGGCGATATCTGCATGAGAACCCCCGACGGCTACTTTAAGGTAACAGGCAGACTTAAGGATATGATTATCCGCGGCGGTGAAAACCTTTACCCCCGTGAAATTGAGGAGTTCTACCTTACCAATCCCAAGGTGCGTGATGTTCAGGTAGTAGGCGTTCCCGACGAACGCTACGGCGAGGAATGTTGTGCATGGATTATTCTTCATAAGGGCGAGGAAGCAGACGAAAATGAAATGCGTGAATACGGCAACGCCTCAATTGCAAGGCATAAAGTACCGAGGTATTTCGTTTTTGTAAAGGAATTTCCCATGAATGCCGCAGGCAAAATTCTCAAGTACAAAATGCGTGACGAGAGCGTGGAAATGCTTGGGCTTAAAAAGAGTTAAAATTAAAATTTATATATAATTCAGAAAGGAAGTTTTGATATGCTTAATATCAAGATTGAAAAAACCACCACTCCCAAGGAGAAACCTGCAAAAGGACAGAAGCTTGGCTTTGGTAAAATTTTTACAGACCATATGTTTGTAATGGACTACACAGAGGGAAAAGGCTGGCACGACGCAAGAATAGTTCCCTTTCAGAACCTTGTAATGTCACCTGCCGCAATGGTATTCCATTACGGTCAGGAAATGTTCGAGGGACTCAAGGCGTATAAGGGCGTTGACGGCAAGGTAAGACTTTTCCGCCCCGACATGAACGCAAAGAGAACTAACGACACAAACGACCGTCTTTGCATTCCTCAGCTTCCTGTAGAGGATTTCGTTGAGGCTGTTAAGGCAGTAGTAAAGGTTGATGAGGACTGGATTCCCACAGAAGACGGTACATCTCTTTACATTCGTCCTTTCATTATTGCAACAGACGAGTTCTTAGGCGTTGCTCCCTCAAAGACATATAAGTTTATCATCATTCTTGCTCCCAGCGGTGCGTACTACGAAAGCGGTCTTGCTCCCGTTGGTATCTGGATTGAAGATGAATATGTAAGAGCCGTTAAAGGCGGTATGGGCTTTGCAAAGACAGGCGGTAACTACGCTGCAAGCCTTATCGCACAGGTAAAGGCACACGATGATGGATATTCTCAGGTTTTGTGGCTTGACGGTGTTGAAAGAAAATACATCGAAGAAGTTGGTGCAATGAACATCTTCTTCAAAATTGACGGAAAGATTGTTACCCCCATGTTAAACGGAAGTATTCTTCCCGGTGTTACCCGTAACAGCGTAATCGCACTTTGCAAAAAGATGGGTTACGAGGTTGAGGAACGCAGAATCAGTGCACAGGAGCTTATAGAGGCACAGAAAGCAGGAAAGCTTGAAGAGTGCTTCGGTACAGGTACAGCGGCAGTTATTTCTCCTGTTGGTAAGCTTCGCTACGTTGATGATGTAATGATTATCAACAACAACGAAATCGGTGAAGTAAGCCAGAAGCTCTATGATACACTTACAGGTATTCAGTGGGGTAAGCGTGAGGATGACATGGGATGGACAGTAGAGGTATAAAGCGTATTACCATTTTCAGCGGTCATTACGGCAGCGGAAAAACAAACGTGGCTGTAAACTACGCCCTTTGGCTCAGGCAGCACAGGGAAAAGGTTTCCATTGCCGACCTTGACATTGTGAATCCCTATTTCAGGACAAAGGATTCTATGGCGGTGCTCTCCGAAATGGGAGTAGAGCTTATTTCCTCCGAGTACGCCAACAGTAACGTTGACGTGCCTGCACTTCCTGCCGAAACTTACGGCGTTATTCAGAATAAGGAAATATCGGCTGTCATAGACGTTGGCGGTGACGACAGAGGTGCATTGGCACTGGGAAGATACAGCGATGCAATAAAGGAAGACGGGGATTACGAGCTTTTGTTTGTAATCAATAAGTTCCGTCCGCTTACAAGGAATGCAGATATGACACTGGAGATTATGGCAGAGATTGAGCATGCCTGCCATATGAAATTCACTGCCATAGTAAACGATTCCAATATAGGTGATGAAACCACGGCGGAGGATGTCCTTTCCTCCGTAGCATATGCAAACGAGGTTTCAGAAAAAGCGGGAATCCCCATTAAAATGACCACTGTAAAAAAGGATTTATACGAAGAACTTTCAGATAAAATCGAAAATTTAATGCCCATTGAGCTTTATGTAAGGCAAAGCTGGGCAGAAAGGAATGAATAAATATGGCAAAGGTAACCTTTGATAAGGATTTGTGTAAGGGTTGCGGTCTTTGTGTAAAGGCTTGCCCCAAGAAAATAGTTGAGCTTTCCGACGAGCTTAACAAACGCGGTTATCACCCGGCTCAGGTAACGGAGCAGGACAAGTGCATCGGCTGTGCTTTTTGTGCAACCATGTGTCCCGACTGCGTAATTACGGTAGAGAAATAAGGAGGTACGAATAAAATGTCTGAAAAAGTTTTGATGAAAGGTAACGAAGCTTTGGCAGAAGCCGCTATTATGGCAGGTTGTAAGCATTACTTCGGTTATCCTATTACTCCGCAGACAGAAGTTGCGGCATACATGGCAAAGAAAATGCCCAAAACAGAGGGCGGCGTTTTCCTTCAGGCTGAAAGTGAAATCGCGGCAATTAATATGGTTATAGGTGTTGCTTCCACAGGTAAGAGAGTTATGACATCCTCCTCAAGCCCCGGAATCAGCCTCAAGAGCGAGGGTATCAGCTATCTTGCAGGCTGTGACCTTCCTGCACTTATTATTAACGTACAGCGTGGCGGTCCCGGACTTGGCGGTATCCAGCCCTCACAGTCTGACTATTTCCAGGCTACAAAGGGCGGCGGACATGGTGACTTCCACCTGCTTGTTCTTGCTCCCAACAGCGTTCAGGAAATGGTTGACATGGTATTCAAGGGCTTTGACCTTGCAGAAAAGTACAGAATGCCTGCAATGATTCTTTCAGATGGTACTATGGGACAGATGATGGAGCCTGTAAGTCTTGAAAAGGGCGTAGTCAATGAATATGACAAGTCATGGGCACTTACGGGAACAAAGGGTGAGAGAAAGCCCAATATCGTAAATTCTCTTTACATTGCTCCTGAAGAACTCGAAAAGCTTAACTTTGAGCGTTACGAGCGTTATAAGAAAATCGAGGCAGAAGAAGCTATGTACGAAGAATATCTCATGGACGATGCCGAAATCTGTATCGTAGCATACGGTGTTGCATCTCGTGTAGCAAAGAATGCTATCGACCGGGCAAGAGCAGAGGGTATCAAGGTTGGTATGATTCGTCCCATCACACTTTGGCCTTTCCCCAAGAAGGTTCTGCGTGAGGCTGCCGATAAGGTTAATAAGTTTATCAGCGTTGAGCTTTCTATGGGACAGATGATTGAGGACATTGAGCTTGCTATTCGTTGCAAAAAGGAAGTTCTCCTTTGCAACCGTACAGGCGGTATGATTACCACAACAGAAGATGTTCTTAATAAAATTTACGAGGCGAACGGAGGTAAAAACTAATGGTAGTATTTGAAAAACCCAATGCACTTACAGAAAACACACTCCATTATTGCCCCGGTTGTACACACGGTATCATTCACCGTCTTGTAGCGGAAGCTCTCGACGAGCTTGGCGTAACCGGCAGAACAATCGGTGTTGCTTCTGTAGGATGCAGCGTATTCACATATAATTATTTTAACTGCGATATGGTACAGGCGGCACACGGTCGTGCTCCGGCTGTTGCAACAGGCGTTAAGAGAAGTGATAAAAACAACATCGTATTTACTTATCAGGGTGACGGTGACCTTGCGGCTATCGGTACTGCTGAAACTGTTCACAGTGCGGCACGCGGTGAAAACATCACTGTAATTTTCGTTAACAATGCAATTTATGGTATGACAGGCGGACAGATGGCACCCACCACACTTCCCGGTCAGAAGACACAGACCTCTCCCTATGGACGTGATGTAGAGACGGTAGGCTATCCTGTAAAGGTTTGTGAGATGCTTTCACAAGTAGACGGTGCTACATACCTTGAAAGAGTTGCAGTAAATAATGTGGCAAACGTTAAGAAAGCAAAGGCAGCAATCAAGAAAGCTTTCCAGAACCAGATTGAAGGCAAGGGCTTCTCTCTTGTAGAGGTTCTTTCTACTTGTCCCACAAACTGGGGTCTTGCTCCGGAAAAAGCACTTGAATGGCTTGAAGAAAATATGCTTCCCTACTATCCCTTGGGAGTATATAAAGATAAGTATGCGGAGGAGAAATAATTATGAATAAGGAAATATTGATTGCCGGTTTTGGCGGACAGGGAATTCTCTTTTCAGGAAAATTTCTTGCATACGAAGGTCTTATCGACGGTAAAGAGGTAAGCTGGCTTCCCTCTTACGGCCCCGAAATGCGTGGAGGTACGGCTAACTGCAGTATTATCATCAGTGATAATGCAATCGGTTCTCCCATTGTATCAAATCCCGACATTTTGATTGCAATGAATCTTCCCTCTCTTGATAAGTATGAAAATGAAACAAAGAAGGGCGGACAGATTTTCATTGACAGCTCTCTTATCGACAGAAAGGTAGGCCGCACTGATGTGGAAACCTACTATATTCCTGCTACAAAGATGGCTTCCGACGAAGGACTTACAGGTCTTGCAAACATGATTATGATTGGTCATATGATTGCAAAGAGCGGTATCGTTCCCGAGGAAAATATCGAAAAGGCTATGCAGAAGGTTGTTCCCGCTACTAAGCAGAATATGTTCGACCTTAACATGAAAGCAGTTAAACTTGGTTTCGAGTATAAGGCATAATTAATTATGTAGGGGAGGGTCTCCGAGCCCTCCCGAAAAACTTAGTTTAAAATGGAGGTTTAGCTATGAACACACAGATTAAAGATATCGGAATGCGTCTTGCTTCTCTTCGTGACGACTTTGAAATATCCATCGAAGAAATGGCGCAAAAGCTTGGTGAAGACGTAGAAACATATAAAAAATATGAAAATGGCGAAATGGATTTCTCATTCAGCTTTATTTACAATGCTGCGGAAATTCTCGGCGTGGACGTTCTTGACCTGATTAGCGGAGACCAGCCGACTCTCTCTATGTGCAGTATGGTTAAAAAAGGTCAGGGCTACAGCGTAAAGCGTGAGCATGAATACGACTACAAGCACCTGGCATATACCTTCAGAAATAAAAAGGCAGAGCCGTTCTTGGTTACAATTCATCCCGATGACGATGCACCTGTGCTTCACGGGCATGAAGGTCAGGAATTTAACTATGTCATTTCAGGCAAGGTGCGTCTTTTCATAGGAGATATTTCCTATGAGCTTGAGGAGGGCGACAGCGTTTATTTTGACTCAAGCGTTCCCCACGCAGAACAGGCGATTGACGGCGAGGCTCAGTTTATTGCCGTTGTTATGAAATGATTGACGATTGACTAAGAATGGAGGCGCCAACGTATGGCAATATATGAAAAATTCGTCGGTGCATCAAGGGACGATTTCCTTTCACTTAAAGATGCACAGACAAACTATACACTATCTTATAATGATGATTTTAACTTTGCATATGATGTAATAGATGTGCTTGGTACAGAAAAGCCCGATAAGCTTGCTATGGTTTGGATTTCAAACGATAAGAGCGAGGTTAAGCATCTTACATTCCGTGATATGATGCTTAATTCCAATAAGGCTGCAAACTATTTTAAGTATATGGGCATCAAAAAAGGTGACAAGGTAATGCTTACCCTTAAAAGAAGCTACTTCTTCTGGTATTGCATACTGGGGCTTCACAAAATCGGTGCTATCGTTGTTCAGGCAACCGATATGCTTAAAGGTAAGGACTATGTTTACCGCTGTAACGTTGGTAACATCAAAGCGGCAGTAATTACAGGCGACGGTCAGGCTACGGAATATTTCGATGAAATGCAGGAAAAGTACGACCATCCCATAATCAAGTTTGTGACAAAGCATAAAAATGCAGGCGAGGGTTGGCACGATTTTGAAGCAGGCTTTGAGATGGCAAGCGATCAGTGGCAGCGTCCAACAGGTGACGAAGCTACCTGTGCCGATGATACTATGCTTATGGCATTTTCATCAGGAACGACAGGTTATCCCAAAATCATTACACATAACTTTAAATATCCCCTCGGTCATATTATGACAGGCGTGTTCTGGCACAGAGTTGTGGACGGGGGACTGCATTTTACAATTTCCGACACAGGCTGGCTTAAATCCCTCTGGGGAAAGATTTACGGTCAGTGGTTCGGAGAATCGGCAGTGCTTGTCTATGACTTTGACAAGTTCGACGGTGCAGATATCTTAGGCGTATTGCAGGATTACAAGGTTACAACTTTCTGCGTGCCGCCAACAATGTACAGAATGATGCTTTTAAACGATGTTAAGTCCTACGACCTTTCGTCACTTACACATTGCTGTACGGCAGGTGAGGCACTTAACCCGGAAATCTATAATAAATGGCTTGAGGCAACAGGGCATAAAATTTACGAAGGCTTCGGACAGACGGAAACCACCCTTTGCATAGCAACTATATATCCGTGGACAGAGCCTGTCCCCGGTGCAATAGGACTCCCTGTTCCGGGGTTTGATGTTCACATCTTGGATAATAATAATCAGTCCTGCCCCAGAGGTACAACAGGTGAAATCTCCATTCGTGTGTTAAGCCGTGACAGAAAAAGCTGCGGACTTCTTGATACCTATAACTTCAGTATGGAGGACACGAAAAAGGCACTTCATGACGGATTCTATCACACAGGCGACACCGCATACCGTGATGAAAGAGGGCTTTTCCGCTATGTAGGAAGAAATGATGACGTCATCAAGTCATCCGGCTACAGAATAGGACCTTTTGAAATTGAGAGCGTTCTTTTGGAACATGCGGCAGTAAGTGAGGTTGCGGTAACAGGTGTTCCCGACCCGATTCGTGGCTTTGCCGTAAAGGCGACTATCGTTCTTGCAAAAGGCTTTGAGCCTTCCGATGAGCTTACAAAAGAGCTTCAGACTTATGTTAAAACAAATACCGCTCCTTATAAATATCCCAGAATCGTGGAATATGTATCGGAGCTTCCCAAAACCTTCAACGGAAAAATCAGACGTAACGCAATCCGTGAGAAGGATTTGGAAAATACACTTCAGTAAACACAAAACCGCATCGGTATTCGATGCGGTTTTTGTATTACAAGTGCTTAGCTATTAACTTTTTCTTTTGCAAGTAAATCTCTGATTTCTTCCAAAAGTGCAATATCATCAGGCTTGGGAGCAGGAGCTGCAGGAGCTTCCTCCTCTACAGGCTTGGGGTTTTTAAGCTTGTTCATAAGCTTTACCATAACAAACAGGCTGAAAGCTATGATTGCAAAGTTAACCATGTTCTGAATGAACATACCGTACTTGATACCACCGGTTAAGGTTCCGTCCTCTGCATATTCAGCAAAGGCAACGAGCTGTGAAAAGTCACTCTTGCCGAAAATGAAAGCAAATGCCGGCATAAGGAGATCATCAACAATCGACTTAACGACTGCGTTGAAAGATGTAGCAATAATCATACCTATAGCAAGGTCAATCATATTGCCTTTGAGAGCAAATTCTTTGAATTCTGCTATAAACTTTTTCATTGGTATTAAATCCTTTCTTTATTTAATTTATACTATAAAATTACCACAAATTTCGTCAAATGTCAATCCCCTCAAGCTTTATTTGACTGTCTTTTAAATATGAGAGCACACCCTCATATTCATCGGGAAATCCGAATCTTATTCGATATGCACAAAGTGCCTGTCCGCCGCCTGTCTTTGCACCATACTTTTTATCACCTACAAGGGGACAGCCGATCGAGGAAAAGTACGCTCTTATCTGGTGGCTTCGCCCTGTGTGCAGAAGCACTTCACAAAGTGCAGTGCCACGGGATTCTTCAATTACTTTATACTCCATGGATATTTCTTTTCCGCTATCTGCAATACGGCTTTTGTTCTGACTTTCTTCCTTTATTATATGTGCGTTTACAAAAGCACTTTTTTCAGCAGGAACATTTTCAAGCCTGCACAGATAATATTTGTATACATTGCGAAGCTTTATCTGCTCATTCATATCCCGAAGCGATGCGGCATTTTTTGCTCCTATTACAAGACCGCAGGTGTTTGTATCAAGGCGGTTGCATAAGGCAGGGGAGAAGGAGCTTTCCTCCTTGGGGTCATATTCTCCCTTTTCGGCAAGATAACTTTTCAGCATATCGGAAAGCGTGCCGTCTTTATGATTTGCGTCGGGTTGACAGGGAAGTGCCGCAGGTTTATTGAATATGATTATATTTTCATCCTCATATATTATGGGTGCAGTCAGCTTGCAGGAGGTAACTTCTTTCTCTTTTTGAAATTCTTCCTTTATATATATACGAAGAACATCCC
>JAZQAB010000104.1:0-3509 GCA_045545055.1 Clostridia bacterium
GCCTTTATAAGCTTGAGATATTCTTCGGGGCTTGAGGGTATCATCCATGGCATTGACTCAATGCTGAAAAAGGTGTTTTTCACATTCGCCTGCTTTAGAATATACTGTATGGTTTCTACCGTAAGGTCAAAGGTTTCAGGGGAGAAGTTTTCACGGTAGCCGCCGTCCCAACGTGGACCGTGAGGTGTGCCTGCAATATTCACCGCACATACGGCACCTATTTCGTCAGCAAGAATAAGCTGTCTTATGTTGTAGTCAATGTTCGCCTTTCTCTTTTCGGGGTCAGAATCAAGCATATTGTTCCAGATTCCCACCTCCGCAATAGTGAGGTCATTCTCCCTTGCGGCATTTACATAAGCGTTTATTCTCTCCTTGCTGTCGTTACAGTTAAGAGGGAAAACCACGCACTTACAGCCGAGATTTTTAAGCTGCTCTGCCCACTGCTCGGGGCTTTCGTGATAGAGTGATGATGCTATTCCTAAACGCATATTATGCCCTCCTGTAATGAATAACGCTTGAATCAATTTCACTTAAAGTATGGAAGCCTGTTCTTGCCATAACGGTAGAAAGTTCGGTGTTAAGCTGGTTTATACGCTCGGTAACACCCTTGTTGCCATCCTTTAAAGGATCCATAAGATTACGTCCCACACATACGCAGTCTGCTCCAAGAGCAAGAGCCTTGAAAACATCCATACCGCTTTCAATTCCGCAGTCAACGATAATTTTCATCTTACCGCCCACCGCCTTAACAATGTCGGGTAAAATCTGTAAGGGTGGAATTGCATAGTTCATAATTCCGTGATGATGAGATACTACGATTCCTGCTACCCCTGCCTCTGCACATTTGAGCGCGTCGCTGACGCTCAGAACACCCTTGATGATAAAGGGGATTTTTGCCGCCTCTACGAACATTTTTATTTCGTCAAAGGTTTTGGGTTTCATGGGAAGTCCGAGCACATTGTCATATCCGCCGTTCCATGCGAAAGCGTGGTCAATGTCAACACCAACGGCAAATGCACCGTGAGAAACTGCGTGTTCGATTCGCCATAAAACGTCCTTGTTGTCGGCATGTGGTTTAATTATGCGGATTGTTTTTGCACCTGTTGCGAAGATTTCTTCCATTTCCTCGGGCTCGCCCATACCTACCCAGTGGACAGCACCTGCGTGTTTTGCTCCGATAGCAATTTCGGTCATTGCGTTGTCGCAGATTTTATGCAGGTGTGAGAGTGCGGCGGTCATAATGGGAGTATCAAATTTTTCGCCGAACAGCTCAAAGGAAATATCGGGTAAATCAGCGTCGATATATCTGCTTTCAAGCAGAATAGAATCAAAATAATCACGGGTGATGATGTTGGAATCTGCAGTCATAAATGCTCCTTTCGGGGTGACGGATTTCTTGCTTATATCATAGCATAAATGAAAGTATAAAGCAATACGGAATGTGATTTTTGCGACGGAAAGTCAGCAGATGTTGACTGTCATATTAACAGCTATTAAATGATGCTGTCGTCAAGCAGAAAATCAATAACTCCGATATTCAGAATACCGTTATCGTCATACCAGCGTTTGCGTATATCGTGACGGACAATTATTTTGGGGAATGAGTCGCCTGTCAGGTGAAAAGGCTTGTTTTCGGTTTCCGCTTTTTCTTCATCAGGTAAAGCATAGGCAGACTGAATATAGGTGCGTTTTCCGCCGGAGTTTACAACAAAATCAATCTCTCGTGCTACCGATACAGTTCGCCCTTTACTATCTTTTCCGTTGCCGTAAACAACACCCACATCAACGGCAAAGCCGCGTGAAACAAGCTCATTATAAATGATATTCTCCATAATATGAGTCATTTCCTGCTGTCTGAAACCGATACGAGCGTTTCTGAGTCCTATGTCCTCGCAGTAATATTTATTGGGATAATCAAAATAACTTTTACCTTTTACATCCCAGCGTTTGCATTCGCTGAAAAGGAATGCGTCATCAAGATAGCCCATATAGCTTTTTACTGTATTCTGTGAAACGGAATTTTCACCGCTTAATTTCTGCTTTGAGTTTATTGTATTGGTAACATTTGTTGGGTTCGTAAGTGAGCCTACCGATGAACATAAAAGGTCAAGTATTGAGCCTAAAATATCCTCTCTCTTTATTTTTTTACGTTCAACAATGTCCTTCAGATACACTTCAGAAAACAGCGATTGCAGATATTTCATTTTCGCTGTATCATCAGGGCGGGAAATTATAAGAGGCATACCGCCGTAAAACGAATAATCATCAAAAGCGTCGTATTTGTCACCGCCTACGGCTGAATAATATTCCGCAAAGCTCAGAGGATGCACACGTATTTCGTCACTTCTGCCTCTGAATTCCGTAAGAATATCCGATGAAAGCATTCGAGAATTGCTGCCTGTAACATAGATGTCCAGATTTGAAAGAGAGCGTAAATCATTCAGAGCATCATAAAATGTTATTTTTCTGCCGTCGTTATTGTACGGGTTAGGCACCTCGTCTGACATTTGTATTTCATCAACAAACAGGTAGAATTGCTCCTGTTTGTTTTCGGCAATGCTCCTGACATATTCGGCAAGTACCAGTGGATTGCGGTATTTTATATCCTTTGTAAGGTCAAGTTCAAAGAAAAGAATGTGGTCATTATCCACGCCCTGTTCTGACAGATATTTCCTGAACAGAGTACTGAGCAGATATGACTTTCCGCATCTGCGGATACCTGTGATAACCTTAACCTGTCCGTCCCACATAAAAGAAATAAGCTGTTTCAGATAACGGTCACGTTTAATTTCCATAATATCCTCCGTTGAAAACTTGTTTGATATATCATTGTACTTTTTAATAGATATTATACACTGTCTATTTTAAAAAAGCAATACTCTACTGAAAACTTTTTTGATAAATAATTAAAGTTTTCAATGAATATTCGGCTTTGGATTGTGAATGGCTGTTATGTATATTTCTTTGCTGCATACTTGATTTTCTTATACTTTGGGAGTATAATCAGTGTATGAAACATAGAAAGGACAAACTTATGATAAAAGGAATACACCACGTTTCAATGAAAACCAGAAATGACACCGAATATGAAAGGGTAAAGAAATTCTATTCGGAAATACTGGGGCTTAAAATTATAAAGGAATGCGAAAGCTGTCTTTTGCTTGATACAGGAAGCGGCATTGTTGAAATATTCCGTAACGGCACAGAAGAAGCTGTGAGAGGTGTTATACGTCATTTCGCCTTTGCGGTTGATGATGTGAAAGCCTGTGTTGATGCGGTAAGCGGTGCGGGATACGAAGTGTTTGTGCCCATGAAGGAAGTAGACGTGGGCGGCGACAGGAATCTTCACGCAACCATAGCATTCTGCAAAGGACCTCTTGGAGAAGAGATTGAGTTTTTCTCGTCGGAGTGGTAAAAGGAATATATCTAAATAAAGCGGAAAATGCGGGTGCGGTATTGTGTTTTACTGTGTGTCAGTATATCGGTCGCAACGGTAAATAATGATTTGG
>JAZQAB010000105.1:0-60586 GCA_045545055.1 Clostridia bacterium
GGAAGCAAAGAACAACGGTGTTAAAATAATCGCTGTTTCGAGTGCTGCATGGCAGAATGAAATGCCTGAGGACCACTTTATCCGTCACCCAAATAAAACAAATCTTTTTGACTATGCAGATGTATGTATCGAGGACTTTAATCCTGTAGGCGATGCGGTGGTAAATGTTCCCGGTCTTGATACACCTATTGCACCCGTATCAAATATTATCGATTTTTACATTGCACATTTACTTGAAATTGAATGTGTAAAACAGTGTATCGACAGAGGTATTACACCACCCGTATGGTCAAGTGCTAATACACCCGGCGGTGATGAGAAAAATGCTGCTTATCTTGAAAAGTATAAGCCGAGAATAAAGATGCTCTAATTAAAAATCACGGTAGGTTTCTGCCGTGATTTTCTTAGCTTTTATACCTTGTCTGATAGGCTTTTGGTGATTCGCCGTAGCGTTTGTGAAATTGCTTGCTGAAATATTTTATGTCTACAAAACCTGACTGCAAAGCAATTTCACTGATGGGTAAATCACTCGTTTGAAGCAACTTTGAAGCATTTTCAAGTCTTAACAATCTGATATATTTATTAGGAGAAACGAGATACACTTTCTTGAAGTTTTTTCTAAATGCTGCTTCAGACATGTATACCATTTTCGCAAGCTCCGTAATAGAAAGACTCTCTTTTTTATAGTTTTGATGGATGTAGTCGCAGGCAGGCTTGATACGTATAAAAATTGAGTTTGTACTTGATGTTTCATCGCTTTTTAGTGAAAGAAGATAAATAAGCTCGTAGAAAATGGCTGTACATTTGTATTTGTATCCTTGTTCCTTTGAACTCCAGATATCATTGATTTTTAAAAATAAACTTTTGATTTCGTCAATATCTTCAAATCGGTAGACTTCCATATTGGTTGGGGGAGAATTGTACGTTATGAAATGTATTGAGATAATGGTTTCGTTTTCCGTTGTCTGCATGTAGTGAGAAACGTAGGGGAGATAAAGGACATCATTACTGGATACTGCATAGGTTTTGTCTCCAAAAACAAAATCAGCATTGCCCATAAGTCGTATGCTCAGTGATGAGTATTGTCTCTGGTAACTTTCGTGAATGTTTTTATCTCTTGAAATTTTGTAAACGCCTATTAGTTCAAATGTTAAGTCGTTTTCAAAAAAGAACATTTTATACACCTCTTTAATTAAAAATCAATTTATTTTCTATATATTACCATTAATGGGAAATTATGTCAAGTTTCGTTTTGGACACCTTTTGGTTGCGGAATGTTAGTTTTCATTTTTGATATGTTGTGGTAAAATGAGAGCATAGAAAGTGGGGCATTATTTATGAAAATAAATTTATTAAACAATCTTATTCCTTATCCCAGAAAAATTGAAGGTGGAGAAGGTGATTTCAGCTTAAATGCAAACTTAAAAACAACGGTTTGTGGAAAAGCAAAAAAAAACTACAACTATTGGCTTGGAAAGTTAGGTTTAGCATATGCTGAAACTAAAGATTTTAACACAGATTTTTATGCTATAACAATTGGAGATGAAAATAACGAGTTTATTCCTCCTGCTTTTCCTGACAAAGAAGCGTACAGAATTGTGGTTAGTGCAGATTCAATAACTGTTACAGCGAACAGCGAAGAGGGACTTTCCTTTGCACTTAAAACATTGGTAAAAATTCAAATGCTTGAAAACAAGATTCCTTACGTTGTTATAGAGGATGCACCTATGGTAGATATGCGTGCAATCCATATGTGTATTTTTGATCCCGAAGATGGAAGCAAGAAAGATGATACATCTTTTTCATCTGTAAAAGAGAGAATTGAACTCATCTCTCTTATGGGATATAATCACGTATTTATTGAGTTCTGGGGGATGTTCCCTTATGAGAGACATCCCTACGCTTGCTGGTCACATTCTACATATACCAAGGATATGGTAGAGGAGCTTATTAGCTTTTGTATTAATGATCTCCACATTACTCCTTGTCCGTGTCAAAATTTGACAAGTCATGCAGGATGGAGTAGAATTTCAACACGCAGACATGTTGTGCTTGATCAGAAACCCGAGCTTGCAGATATGTATGTTCCGGGGGGTTGGTGCTTTGCAACAGAAAATCCCAAGACGAAGCAGTTCTTAAAGGATGTAATTGACGAACTTACAGAAGCATTTCATAATCCGCCTATGTTCCATATGAGCTGTGATAAAACCTTTGGATTTGGTTCAACTGAGGAGGACAGAACAAAATCTGCTGATGTCCTTTTTGCACAGCATATAGCAAACCTGAATTCATACATTACTTCCAAGGGTATTCGCCCTGTAATGTGGGCAGACATGCTTTACACATCAATGGATTCACTTACCTTTAGGTGTGCTCCATTTGTGGCAGATGTGCTTCCTAAAAACATTCTTATGAATATTTGGACACATAACGACCCCGGCGAATATTGGAATGATATTGACTATTTTGAAGATAAGGGTTACGAAACAGTTTATTCACCCTTTGCAAATTATGACAGCATAAGAAATATGATAAAGCTTTGCATACAGAAGAATAGCAAAGGTATTGTCCAGACTACTTGGTATTTGCCGGAAGGATCAAAACCGTACTTCACATATTCAATTGCAAAACAGTGGAATTTTGATGCGGAGATTGATGAAAATATGATAAATGACTTTCTCGGAGCTTTTTCTAAGAGGTGATTTTGTTGAAAACAGTTGTGTGGGGAGGAAGCAAAGAATTCTTATCCTTTCTTGAAACTTCTGCAGGTGCAGAAAATATTGTAAAAAAGGAAACTCTTCAGGAAACTTTAGAATATTCATTAGAAAATAGTGCTAAAGCGATGTTTCTTCTTCCTGATTATGATAATTCTGAAAGTGTACTTGAAGAGTTTGCAGATAGCTGCGTCAATAAGATAATTGATGTAATTGCTTCCGGGAAAACGAAGATATACATAGAAAATTATCCATCATTTGATGCAAGAGATTATTATATTTTTGGTGCGCAGTCTAGAGCATATCCTGCAGCACTTGGAAGAAATTCTATAAAGCTTATCGGTGATTTCAAAGATGGATTGGGTTTTGAACTTCTGCAAAAAAGAAACGGGGTTTTCTGGCAGAATGCAAAGCATTATGAGCAGGAAATTGATATATTGGCTGAAATAAGAAATTGCCTCGGTGTTCATGATGTGGTTGCGGAAGACCAGCAGTGTATGGGAATTGCTCTTTCAAGAACGAAGACTAATGTATATACTGCAATGATTGATTTTACAAATTTTGACGGAAATTTCACTCTTCCTTTTGAAAATTGGAAGAAATTCTATTCTAAAATTTTTGGCGAAATCCTGGAAGTTGACGAGAAAAAAACAGAAAATGCTTTCGTGAGTGTTTATTCAGGTATCGGCACAGCAAAGTCGTGTGGCTGCACCAGAAATGATGATGAACTTAAGCAAGATTTGGAAGAATCAGTAAAGAATGCAGTAAACTGGCACCTTAATTCAGGAATTATGCCGGAGAGTGATGGCAAAAAAGGCGTGTACGAGATGGTGCGTTCTTTTGACCTTAAATTTGCAAAAAACATAAGGGGAGATGCAAGCCTTTTTACATCAGCACTATTCTTTATGGCAGGAAAATATTTTAAAAACGATGCTTGGAAAAATGTAGCTGAAAATATTCTCAACGAAACTCTTGTTAACCGTGAACTTCAGATTACAGAAGGTAAAAACAAGGGGCTTCTGAAATGGTTTTCCGGCGTAAAAGATTTTGGAACACATATAATCTATGCAACCGACACTGCACGCGGCGGAAACTGTCTGTTTTCAATATATAACGCGACCGGCAGTCAGGAGATTAAAGAAAGACTTTTAATGATGGGTGAAGCCTTTCTTAAATGGTTTTCAGGAGATGCTCTTATCCCCGTTGGGTGGTTTAACTATGATGAATGGGATTTAGAAACAATATCCCAGTGTAAGAAAACAACTGCTCCGGAATTTTATGAGCCTATAATGATTCTTATGAAAAATTTATATAGTATTTCTAGAGATGATCGTTATAGAGAACAAATAATAAAAACGGCGGATAAAATGGCGGAAATTTACCCTGATTTCGGGATAGGTCCCTCTCATTCAAAAAATTTTACATTAAGTCGTGTTTTAGGTGTTTTTGCCATTGCACAATCATTTGAAAGCGGTAAATGGACAAATATTATTGATGAACTACTTAACTATTTTAAAGGATTGCAGCATTCTTGCGGTGGCTTTGCAGACGGGAAGGCATACTTCGATGAAAAGAGTCTGAAAACAGATATGGAATTTGCAATAGGTTTCGGGCCTGAACACGGAAACATCTGTGACCTGATGTATTGCCAGAATACCATGCTTTACACATTGAACATTCTCCAAAAGTGCAAAACGGAAGGATTTGATAAATCCCTCGCAAAAAAAATGCTGGATAAAGCGGTGGATTTCCTTATTAATATACAGATAGTGTCTGAAGATAAAACCTTATCAGGAGGGTGGATGCGTGCTTACGATATGGATCTTGGTGAGTATTACGGATGCGATAAGGATTTTGCCTGGGGTGCGTACAGTATACTGACAGGTTGGGTAACAGGAGCCATCCCCATAGCATTTCTTGATTTATTGGGAATGGAATCTATGTATTGATGAAAAAAGGTGGTTTGATATGCTTATGAAAAACAAATCAAAAAATGTAAAAGACTTTAGAAACGGTGGTAAGGTGTTTTCAGACCTTCGGGAAAATTATCAGCTTTATCTTATGATACTGATTCCTTTCGTTTACATATTCGTGTTTAAATACATTCCTATGTATGGGACTCAAATAGCATTCAAAGATTACAGAGTAAATGATGGTATCTTGGGAAGTGATTGGGTTGGATTGAAACATTTCATCAGATTCTTCACAACTCCCCAATGCTGGCAGATTATTAAAAATACATTCGTGCTTGCTTTATACGGTCAGATTGTCGGTATGCCGCTTCCAATATTTCTTGCAATCGGAATCAATTACTGCAGAAGCGGTAAGCTGAAAAAGTCGGTGCAGATGATATCGTATCTTCCGCACTTCCTTTCAACAGTTATTATCGTAAGCTTGATTTCAATGATGTTCAGCTATCAGTCAGGACTTGTAAGCAACCTTTCTGAAATCTTCACGGGAAACCGTGTGGATATACTGAATAAACCTGCAAACTTCAAACATCTTTACATATGGTCTGATGTTTGGCAGAATGCAGGCTGGAGCTCAATTCTCTATGTATCCGCATTGGCAGGTGTAGACCCTGCACTTCACGAAGCAGCAATGATAGACGGTGCAAGCAAGTGGAAGAGAATCTATCACATAGATTTACCGTGTATTCTCCCCACAGTAGCAATTATGCTCATCATGAGTATGGGTAAGCTTCTGACAATCGGCTTCGATAAAACATTTATGATGCAGAATCCCACAAACATAGATGTATCAGAAGTGCTCAGTACCTTTGAGTATAAGAGAGGTATAGCAGCAAGCCTCCCCGATTATTCATATCCTGCGGCAATCGGTCTTACAACCTCCGTAGTTACATTTATTCTCGTAATGATATCCAACAAGCTTTCACAGAAGCTTTCTGGATACGGCTTGTGGTAAGGAGGTTAGTATGAAAAAGAATAAATTAAGAAATTCATCAAGTGACAATGTGTTTGACGTGCTTAACACAACCTTGCTCATTGCATTTTCACTTGTAATCCTCTATCCCTTGATAGTGGTATTAAGTTCATCTTTCAGTAATCCCACTGCACTTATGGCAGGAAAGGTTCTTCTTTTCCCCATAAAGCCAACTCTTGACGGATACAGAGCGGTAATATATCATCCCGATATCTGGATTGGACTGAAGAATTCGTTTCTTTATACTGTAATAGGAACAATAGTAAACCTTGTGGTAACGGTTCTTGCAGCATATCCGCTTTCAAGAAAGGACTTCACCTCAAGAGGGTGGATATCGCTTTTCTTCGCATTTACTATGTGGTTTAATGGCGGACTTATACCAACATTCCTCCTTATAAAGAATATGGGATTGTATAACACCCCTGCGGTTATGATAATCCCCCTTGCTATGAGTGTGTGGAATATGATAATTGTCAGAACTTATTTCCAAAGTAATATCTCTGACGACCTTTTGGAAGTTGCCAAGCTTGACGGTTGTAGTGACATAAAGTTTTTGACACAGATAGTAATACCGCTGTCTAAGCCTGTACTAGCAGTAGTGGCACTTTACTACGCTGTTGCAAACTGGAACGTGTATGCACACGCATACATCTACTTGAACAGTCCGGAGTATCAGCCCATACAGGTAGTGCTACGTGACATCCTGCTTCTCAATTCAACACAGGAAATATCCGTCGATGTAACGAAGATGGCAAAGAGCGAGCAATTAAGTGAGCTTTTGAAATATTCCCTTGTTGTAACAGCAAGCATTCCGATGATTTTAATTTATCCCTTTGTACAGAAGTATTTTGTAAAGGGAATTATGGTAGGTAGTGTAAAAGGATAACAATAAAAAAAGAAAGGAAGAAAGAAATGAAAAAAGGTTTTAAGCATGCACTTGTTCTTGTATTGGCATTTATAATGGTGCTTACAGTAGCAGGCTGCGGAAAAGGCACAAAGAAAACAGCATTAAACCCAAACGTGTCGGGAACAAACGAATTCCCGATAGTAAAAGAAAAGACAGAGCTCACAGTATTTGTAGCGAAGCCCTCGATGATTGCAGACCTCGAGACCAATGAATTCACCAAGTGGTATGAGGAAAAAACCGGCGTACATATCAATTGGGATATAGCATCAGGTGACACAGCTCAGGCAATCAACCTTAGAATTGCAAGTGGTGATTTGCCTGATGTATTCTGGAATTGCGGATTCTCGCCGGCACAGGTATTTGCATACGGTGAGCAAGGCCTGTTTCTTGATTTGACAGATTATATTGACAACTATATGTATTATTTCAAGGATATTCTCTCCAAACGTGAGGATATCAAAACCAAGATTACAACAAAAGGTGCTATTTACGGACTTCCTACAATTCTTGAGTCGGTTACACAGCCTTGTCTTAATAAGATGTGGGTTTATCAGCCATGGCTCGATAAGTTAGGTCTTGAACTTCCTACAACGACAGATGAGTTTTATGAAATGCTGAAAGCATTCAAGGAAAAAGACCCCAACGGCAACGGTAAGGCGGATGAAATTCCCCTTGGTGGTCGTGGACTCCGTTCAGATGTAGGTATTGAAGACTATATTATGAATGCTTTCACGTATACGGATACTAGAACAAACAGAATCTATGTGGAAGATGGGAAGGTTAAGTGCTCAGCAACAACTGAGGGTTATCGCGAAGGTCTCCGCTTTATAAAGAAGCTTTATGATGAAGGTCTCCTTCTCCGTGACGTATTCACAATTGACAGAACTCGTCTTACAGCTCTCGGCGAATACGAAGGTGTGCCGATTCTCGGTGCTTGTGTAGGTCAATGGCCAGGTATGTTCACACTTTCAAGTGGTGAATCCGGAAGAATTACAGAGTATACCTCCGTTTCCCCGTTGGAAGGACCGACAGGTCTCCGCCAAACCGCGAGAACTGATATAACAAATAGCATGGGAACAGCTTTTATTGTCACAAAGGATTGCGAAAACCCTGAAGTTGCAGTTAAGTGGGTTGACTGGATGTACTCTAACGAAGGCAGAATCAAGGCACAGGGAATACAGGGCTACCGTGAAGCTAAAGAAGGCGAAATCGGTCTTAATGGTAAACAGGCGAAATATACATACGACCCCGTTCCAGAAGAAGAACAGAATACAAAGTTTGGTACAGTACAGAACGAAACATGGGGTGCAAACTTCATAATTCAGTATTTTGACCGTGAAATGCAGGGTAGTCAGAAACTTCTGGACACAGATCTTAACAAGATGCTGTATCATGAATCAATTAACAAGTATTTTGATTACATAGTTGATAAGTCATATCCGTCGATTCCGATTGATTCTGAAATGGCTGCCGAATACCAGGATTTAGAAACTACAATTTCAGAAGCGATTGACAAGAATTTTGTTGCATTTGTAACCGGTGAAAAGGACATTGAAAAAGATTGGGATAAATATGTTAAGGACCTTGATAAGTACGGACTTCCCAAATTGCTTAAGCTGGCACAGGAACGTTACGATATGTATTATAAAAAATAATTTTATATAATGAGAGGTGTTGAAAAATGAAAAAATTTATAACAAAAGCGATTTCCCTTATATGTGTATTGGTGATGTTGGCAGCATTTACTCCATCGGCACTTGCCTACACAGAAGAAACAGTAATTAACTGGGCGGATAAAACTGTTTACAGTAGCGTATCGGGAAGCTGTGCATATGACGTGAAAAACAATAAAACAACGATGGATGCACTTTTCGGGGGTGTGACAAGCCCGTTAGCAGGAAGCGGATATAACGTGGAGCTTGCCTATCCCGTTACATATGATGCTGAATTTAACACAGTCGATATCGGAACAACTCCCATATCTAAATTCCTTGTTGACCTTGGTGCAGAAAGAAACATCGATTATATTGACTTGTATCAGTTCAAGGATCGTATCAAGAAGATAGAGGTATATGAAGTTACAGATGTTTCCAAATTTAATGCGGCAAAAAATACAGCTGCTTCCATAAGTGACAACTTTATGAACGGGTCATACATGGTATTGCTTGGAGAAGCAACTTTTGACAACGGCGGAAACGCAGCAACCACATTAAATACACTTGATAATTGTAACGATCCCGACAGAATAACATTCAGTGAAACAAAGAATGCCAGATATCTTTTCTTTGCAGTTACCGAAGCGTTAACAGGACAGGGATATGATAAAATCTTACTTCAGAAAATAACTATTAACCAAAAAGGTTCTTTGGGTATTAAAGCTGTGAAGAACTGGGCAGACAAGAGTATTTATTCTAATGTGACAGGTGTTTTCCCCACCGGAACTGCAACCGGAGCTATAGGTAATCTTTCAGAAAATGATGCTCATTCGCTCTTCGGGGTAGGAAATAGCTCCACAAAAAACAGCGGGTACAACATTATCTTGAATAATCCTGTTGCACAGACAGGTACTGCAAATACTGCTCGTTCCAAGTTTGAAATTGATCTGGGAGCAGAAAGATCTATAAACTACATTGACCTTTATCAATACAAAAACCGTATAGCAGAGATAAAAGTATATAAGATGTCAGAACAACAGTATACTCAGGCAAATAACGGTGTTTGCTATCTTAGTGACAATTTCGTCAACGGAACAACACTTATAGGAGAAGCAACTTTTGACCACGGAACTAACGCAGAGCTTATTTTGAATTCTGTTGATGAATGCACAACTCCTGACAGAATAGAATTTGCAACTCCTGTGGACGCACAGTATCTTCTCTTTGTAGTAACGAAAGTTGTACCATCTTCTAATACGAAGTATCAGCTTCAAAAAATAACTGTTAATTCGGTTACAAACACATTGGATGCGAGTGCTCTTGAATACGATGTAGAACTTTTCCAAAACAGTGGAGAAATTAAGAATGTAGGTGTTTTTGCAGCACAAAAAAATGAAGATATGATGGTTGACTGTGACATTATAAAAACTGATGTAGCAAATCTTTCTCAGGTTAACCTTTTTGCAAATAAAATTAAAATAGATAGCTCTGCTACAAGTATTGTTTTTATAATACTTGATATGACTACACTTGAACCTTTGTTTAAGGTTCCGTACGCGATTGAAAAGAACTGAAAGGGATTTTTATGAAAAAGCTTATTTCCTTAATAATAGCTCTGACTATACTGATACCCTGTATTGGGGTATCAGCTTCAGATAGTGAAATTATTAACTGGGCGGATAAAACTGTTTACAGTAGCGTATCGGGAAGCTGTGCATATGACGTGAAAAACAATAAAACAACGATGGATGCACTTTTCGGGGGTGTGGCAAGCCCGTTAGCAGGAAGCGGATATAACGTGGAGCTGGACTATCCGAAAACATATTCTGAAGAGTCCAACGGTCAGGGCGTAGGAACTGTCCCGATTTCCAAGTTTCTTGTTGACTTAGGTGAGGAACGTGAAATTGATTTTATTGATATATATCAATTCAAGGACCGTATTACTGAAATCAAAGTATACGAAGTTAATGATGTATCTAAGTTTAATGCGGCAAAGAACATAGCGGCATCAATCACAGACAGCTTTATGGCAAATTACACAACTCTTCTTGGTGAAGCAATCTTCGATAACGGAGGCAATGCTGCGACAACCCTGAACGAGCTTGGTAACTGTAATTCTCCCGATACTATACAGTTCAGCGAAACAAAAACAGCACAGTATCTTCTTTTTACAGTGACACAAACTGTTTCTACACCGGGATATAGTAAAATATTACTTCAGAAAATTACAATAAATAAGGGTACTCGGACTCCGGGGAATCCTGATCCCGAACAGCCCGGCACAGGTGGAGGCACAGATCCTGATCCCGAACAGCCTGGCACAGGTGGAGGCACAGATCCTGAACTTGAAGATCTTACAGCAAGACCGATTTTTAGGGACAAACACGATAATGCATACAGTAAAGGTGCTGTAGATATTGCGGCTAAATGTATGGAAGGGACTGATTTGGAATCTCTTACAGACTTAACAGATAAAACAGGTGTAGAGGTTGCCGAAAATGACAGCCTTATTATTGATTTTGGAAAAGAAAAGGTAATTAATCTTATTTCTATGACTCAGCTCGGCAACAAAATTGATGAGTACGAGATATATTATTCATCGGATGAATCAGAATGGAAGCTTTTTGACAAAGGCAACTTTGAAGTTGTGGATCTTGATTTTGAAGAATCGCAACCTATCGAAATGAGTGTCGAAAGAGAATCGGTAATTTGCCACTACATTAAAATAGTTGTAAAAACTCTTCGCGAAGACCCTTTAACCGACGTTGCAAAACTTCTTTCCTTTGAAGCTTATAATACAGAAGATGGAACGGAAGTAAATTTAGCAAACTCAGATTTGCGTAATGATGTTACCGGTTTCAAAAACACAAGTGAAGATACGACTTACGGTTATTTCAAAAATGTGTTATCTCCTTCGAAAATTGGATATATAATGTGTCTCAGTTTTATATCGAGTTTGCATAATCATAATAATACTTTCTTTGCAATAGACTTGGGTAGAGTAACTGATGTTAATAGACTGCAGTTGACTCAGAGAAAAGAAAATATTGTAAATTACAGCATTTACAGCTGTGATTCCGACATGGCGTGGAGTCGTGTTTCTGCACTTGGTGGAAACAACAGTCAGCTTGACGAGGGCACCTTATCAGAACTTACAAAAATTACAGACGGTAGTCTTCCTGATCTGGAGGATTATGATACAATTCTAAATGAGGAAGAAAAAGATCTCGTTTCTGTAATCGATTTTGGTAAAACTGTCAAGAGCCGCTATCTTGTTTTTGTTATTACAAAGGCTGATAGACCCAATGGCGGACCTATGCAGTGGGATGTTGAAGTGTACAATCATAAGATAGTATCTCCTGTATACACTCCCGACGGAAATGAAAGTGAGTTTGATTCGTCGTCTATGGGTACAAATTATGCCCTTGAACATAGTGTAATTTCTGACGCTGGGTATATAGGCAGCAATGCTCCGTATACGTCAACTGAAATTCTGACCGATGGCACTAAATCTGATGGCAGAAATATCTTCTATCTCGGAGGAAATTCTCCTGCAGAGATGATTTTAGACTTCGGACAATCTGTTCCGACAGATACATTGGTTTTGTATGAATACGGACACAAAATGAAAGACGTTGTTATTTCTTCTTCTAACGACAATCTTAGCTGGGAGGAAGTAACAACTTATACATCAGGTGAAACAGAAGGACGAGATGCAAATTTTACTGCAATAACATATCCCCTTACCGTTGCAAGGTATATAAAAATATCGAGCTATAATCAATCTGGTACGGCCATGCTCTCAGAAATAGAGGCATATTCTTCAGATGAGGTAGCGGTGATTCTTAACAGTCTGACAACAGATATGTTGTCAGATGAAAGTACACAGTGTATTACAAACAACCTTATAGACCTCCCGGAAACAGTAACGGATGCTGATTCGGGATACAGTGCAACTATTATATGGTCAGGTGGGGAAGGCGTAATAAATCCGCTGACAGGGGAGATTATAAGAAGTCTTGATGAGGACAAGAATGTTATCCTAAAGGCAACTCTTACTGTAGCGGAAACAGGGGATGTTTTCGAAAAAACATTTAGCTTCTGTGTGAAGAAAGATTCTTCAGGAACCTTTGTTGAACAGAAGGAGCTTTCTTTTGCAGAATTTATAAATACAGGAAGTGTAACCGAAGAAAACATTCTTTCTCTCGGTGAAAACTCTTCTGCAACATACACCTATAAGGAAGAAAATGACTTTCTTATAAAGGATAACTTTACAGCTGAATTTCAGCTTGACAGTTCGGCATCTTCAGTCTCTTTTGATTTGGGAGAGAAAACTTTTTACATAGAGAAGAATGCCGATGAAACTGTATTTACACTCGAAGAAAAAGAAATTCTTAAAACAAATGCATACCGGAACGCAAAATACAAACTTGAAATAGTTGACGGAATGCTCAATATTTATATTGATAAGCTTAACGGATATGGATATCGTGCTATATCGTATGGCAATGTGTTTTCAGGTGCTGTACTCGAAACAATAGATTTTTCAACAGGCAGCGAAGAAACTGCAAATGTTATTTTTGTAAAACTCTATATTCCTGAAAACAAGCTTATTGATACAGTCTTTGAACAGTTTGATTTTTCAAAACTGTCGGACGATAATCCGCTTCTTCTTACCAAGAATCTTACTCTTATTTCAAATGTTCTTAAGACTGATATTTCTTACACTACATTGGAATCATCTTCAGCGATAAATAGTGTAAACGGCATGGTGGATTTGGATAATCATGGTATATTTAGTTTTAATGTAAAAGTTTCATACAGAGATTCTTCTAAATCAAAAACATTTAAAACTGCAGTAGGCAATATCTTTGCGGGTGTGCCTGTAAGCGCTTCTGCTGTACCATATGGCGGGACAAGTGAATCAAGTATTACAGCGACTGCGCACGGAGGATATTACCTTACAACTGCGAGCAAATATGATATTACAGCAGAAATTCTTGATTTAAAACCTATCACAAAAATTGTGGTTTCAGAGCCTAGCGATGCACTGGGAAGAATTAATGCATGGAGCCTCGAAGTTTCGCAAGATGGAAAGACATTTGCAAAGGTGGCAGAGGGTAATTCTGTTGGGGAAGAACTTATTATTGATGTTGCTCCCGTTAAGATAAAGAAGATTAAGTTTTCAGTAAATCAAAGAAACGGAAGCACAAGCGGTATTGAAAAGATGTTAGGATTCTTTACCCCTACAGATATTCAGATAGCTAAGAGCGACAATAATTCAGTAAGCGTCCCGGAAGAAATTAACGGAAATATAACACTTCCGCTTTTGGGAGAATATGGTGCTTTATATAAATATGAGCTTGTTGACTCACAGCATTCAGCTCTTCTCAGCTTTATTGCAGGGGCAGAAAACTATGTTTGTACTGTTACTAAACCAGAAAATGATACTTCAGTTGAAATCAGAATTACCGCAACGTATAACGGAGAATCTGTTTCAAAAGTAGTACGTACAAAGGTTAGTGGTAAAAACAGCGTTTCAACAAAACCCTCTGAAGGCGGAACTATAAACGCTGGCAATAGTGGCAGTTATAACGGACCTACTACCGGTGGCGGAAGCAGTGGAGAAAAGAAGGAAGATCCTTTGGTTACTCCCGATGTACCCATGGAAGAAAACAAGACTGAAAAAGAACTTGAAAACCATTGGGCAAAGGCGGAAATCTCATTCCTTATGGTTAAAGGAATAGTGCGGGGTGACGGAAAGTCCCTTAATCTTGATTCGTCTGTAACTCGTGCAGAATTTATTGCAATGATAGTTCGTGCAATGGAATGGACAGCCTCCGAAAACAACAGTCAGTTCAAGGATGTAAAATCTACTGATTGGTTTGCAGCTGATTTGCAGACAGCCTATGAAAACCGACTCTTCAAGGGCGACGGAATTAATGCAATGCCCAATAAGCGCATAACAAGGCAGGAAGCAGCAGTAATGCTTGCAAATATCTGCAAAGCAGTTGAAAATGAATCAAAGGGCTTTACTGATAACGTAAATATCAGCGATTGGGCACGGGACGGCGTAGAAAAGGCATCAGCTTTGGGTCTTATCACGGGATATGAAGATGGTTCCTTTGCTCCCGGCAAGAACATTCGTAGAGATGAAGCAATGGTAGTAATTTACAGATTGCTTACTTTAAAGTAATACTGAAATGAGAAAAGAGGAGATTATACAATGAAAAAAATATTAGCTTTAATATTGACTATAGTTATGCTTATTCTTTCTCAGAGCAGTGTTATGGCGGAAAAAACAACATACGATGATGCGCTCTTCGATATTACTTCGTTGGGAATATTTGTTCCGGATGAAAACGGGGGATACAGAGAGGGTAGCCCTCTTACACGTGCAGAATTTGCAACAGCAATTCTTCGTATGATAGGATATGATGAAATTGTATCAGTCGGTGTAGCGACCTCTTTTGCCGATGTAGCAGAGGAAGATTGGTATTATAATGCTGTACAGAATGTTTATTCGCTTAACATAATGACTGGGGATGGAAAAGGTTATTTCCATCCCACGGCAAATGTAACCCTAGAGGAGGCGGTAAAAACAGTAGTTACCATTCTCGGTTATGAAATATCTGCTGAAAATCTTGGTGGCTGGCCGCAAGGATATATGGCGATGGCTACAAAATTAGGTGTTCTTGATGGGTTGAAAACATCAGGAGTATTTACTCGCGGAGATTTGGCAGTAGTTCTCTACAATGCTCTTGATGTGCAAATTCTTACTAAGCGCTATGGTAGTGAGGAATTTTATAAAGACAGTGATACATATCGTTATCTGCTGATGCGAAAGTATGGGAAAAAGGTATATAATGTAGTTGATGTTGTTAAGGCAACTGCGTTTTCTTATACTGAATTTCCTATAAAAGACCTTGAAGAGGACGAGGTAGTTATTGGGGATATACGCTACAAGAAAGGCAGTACTGATGTTGATAACTACATCGGTATGGAGGTAGAGATTTTTGCTGTGGAGTACCCTGAAGGAACAACAACTCTCCTTTCTGTAAAACCGACCGGCAACAATACTGTTACAGAGATTGCACTTGCGGATATTGAAGGATGCAGTAATTCCTATGTCAATTATACAAGCGGAAACAAGACAGAAAAAATTAACTTTGAAGCGCTCCCCGTGATGCTTTATAACGGAACCCCCGTAGAATTTAACAAAAACGAACTTTTGTCAGAAAATCCAGGATGTATAAAGTTTGTCGATTGTAACAACAATAAAAAAGTTGATTATATTTTTATAGAGGCATATGAAAATATACTTGTTCAGCGAGTTTCTGAAAATGTTATCGTACCTTATAACGGATTTACTGTAAATGGTAAGAAAACCTTGTTCGTAGATTTAGAGAATGAGAATAAAAAGTTCGAAATTTATGACGGTAACGGTGAGATTGCACAGTTTACCGACATAAAGCCTGAACAGATTTTGAGTGTCTATTCTGATAAGAATGAAACTCGTTTCAGAATTTATTTAAGTGACAAGACAGGTACGGGAGTTTTTTCTGAATATGATGAAAATACAGTAAAAATAGATGACAATACCTATAATGTTTATAGTAAAACTGTATACGACGGGGAACTTGGAGACGAGGTCACGGTATACATTGATGCAAAAGGATATTGTGCATATATAAAATATGTACCACAGACTAAGAATTATGGATATGTGTTAGATGTGTGGGAATCAGGTTTCACAAAAGAAGTAGCCCTACTCCTTTCAAAGCCTGCAAGCTTTACCGCAGATATCAACTCTGAAGACTTGGACAATATAACTTCTACACCTGTTCTTATTTGTGAAAATGAAGGAATTGAATATTACAGTCTTGCAAAAAAAGTAAAAATTAATGGACAGAGATACAGTCAGGGTGATGCAATTGAGAAACTTCAAAATGCGGGGGCTGTTAAATTCAGTCTTAATTCAGAAGGACTTATTTCTGAAGCGGAGATACTTGAAATGTATGCAGGCGATGAAAGTCTGAAACTTACATATAACGTTTATGACAAAGTATTTGCCGGAAATTCATTCATTGAAGGATTTTCTCTTGATGAAAAATCAAATATTATATGTATTCCCGAAATCGTCAAGCGCGAAGATGACTATCTTGTAAAAACTCGTATCGATGTCAGTGGTAATACGGAAGGATACAATGTAAGAGCCTACGATTACGATGAAGTAACAAAGAAAGCAGGCCTTGTTGTTATTGTAAAGGGTATGGATGCAGAACTTATAAATGATGCTACAATAACATCTTCACCAGCTTGTATGGTTAAGAATGTGAGAGTCGTATGTGACGAAGACAACGGAGATTATTATAGACTAACATTGATAGAAAACGGTAAGGAAGTTACATATAATACTATAGAAGTCAGAGAAAAGAATGAAGTTATAAGCGAACTACGTCCTGGAGATCTTATAAGTTATTATATGAACGATTCTGATCTTATTGAAAATGTTATGCTTTTTCATTCGTTTAAAAATGGAGATAGCTCCTATAAAATTCAACATGCTACTCGTGACTATGTAGAGTACTGCGGTATTATTGAAGATGTTTCATTTGATGAGGTAGATAATACAAATTGTCTTTTGGCGACAAAGGTGGTTATGGAGATTCAGGGTGGCTCGGTACCGTTGTACATACAACAGAGAAATAAACCTCCGGTATTTATCTATGATTTTTCAGGTGAAGAAATGGTGCAGAGTTCATCACTTGAAGAACTTATTCCGGGATATGACAAACTCTATGTTCTTTCTGTATCGAACAAAACCCCTAGAGCTTGCGTTATTATAAGAGGAGAATAATATGAAGGTAGATTCTAATACAAAAAAATGGGCTGATGAAATATGGGGAAAGCTTGATAGAAAACTTTCCCATTCAGTTTCTACAGTAGGAGATATGATTCCCTATACCACTAAAGGAGGAAAATACTGCCCTCATGAATCGAACGATATATCATGGTGGACAAACGGCTTTTGGGGCGGATTAATGTGGCTTATGTATGCAGGTACAAAAAATGATCTATATAAAAAGGCCGCAGAGAAGAATGAGGTGCTTCTTGAAGAAGCATTTGAGGAATATAACGGAATACATCATGATGTAGGCTTTATGTGGCTCCTTACCTCAGGAGCAAACTATATGCTTACAGGGAGTCAAAAATCCGGCAAAAGAATGATGCACGCAGCAGACCTTCTTGCAGCAAGATTCAATGTAGAGGGCGGTTATATTCGTGCGTGGAATGGACCTAAAGAAGAGGAAAGGTTCAGGCAGATTGCAATAATTGACTGTATGATGAATATTTCTCTCTTATACCATGCTTCAAAAGAAAGTATGGATGATAGATATAAGGCAATAGCGATGCGTCATGCAGATAAAACAATGCGGCACCACGTAAGAGAAGACGGAAGTATAAATCACATAATGAGATACGACACCCATACAGGCGAGGTAGTAGCAATAGAAGGCGGTCAGGGGTATAATGAAAATTCCTCATGGTCCCGCGGTCAAAGCTGGGGCCTGTACGGATTTACTCTAAGCTATATACATACAGGTAAAAAGGAATATCTTGATACGGCAAAAAAGATAGCTCATTACTTTATAGCAGCGTGTTGCAGTGATTGGCTGGTAAGAAGTGATTTTCGTGCACCCAAAGAACATATTCTGTATGACAGCACAGCAGCATGTATTGCAGCGTGCGGACTTCTTGAACTTTCAGGATTGGTAGATGAAAAAGAATCAGATATGTACTTTAGTGCGGCAATAAATATTCTTAAGGCGACGGAAGAGAAATTTGCTGACTGGTCAGAAGAGACAGACGGAATACTAGATTTTGGTTCTGAATTGTATAATGGTGGAAAGCATATGAAGATAATCTATGGAGATTATTACTTTGCAGAAGCTATATATAAGCTTAGAGAAACAGGACCGCTTTTCTGGTAACAAAAAGGAGAGAGCAGTATGATGAAAAAAGTATTTGCATTTTTAATGTCTTCAATTATTTTCTTTTCCGGATACAGCTTCACCACATTTTCTGCCAATGAAAACACAAGTGAATATTTTCAGGAAAAAATAGATTTTTATGAAAGTTTTAATGTTGGAGACCCTCAGGCTTTTACTGATGAAGAATTTTTCGGTAAGTGGGACGGTGAAAAATGGGAGGTAGACCCTGCTTTTGATTATGAGAATTTTCCATGTTTAGTTGATATTGAAGAAGCTGCAAAAACAAGTGATTATGCTGCAGCAAAAGAAGCAACCCTTGAATATTACAGGCAAAGATTTAAAGAAGATAAGTATGAGAGCACTGTAACTGCAACCTCAAAATCTTACCGTCTTTTGGGCGAGCTTGCGATGGAGAATACCATGATAAGATTTTCTAATCTTGTTCCTATGGAAAAACTTACACTCGTTGAAGATGAAAAATGGTATGAGGCAGATTTGATCGAGCGTGTGTTACACCGAATTACAACTACAACTAGTACAAGGTTCAATATTCGTTTACACGAAACAAAAAAAGATGGATATATGGCACAGTTCTGGACTAAGGAAAGTGACAAAACTCCATATGTGAAAATTATTGTAAATGGTGCTGAACGAACATATTATCCTTTGGCAGATAATACTGTACGTGCCGGAGATTTCCTTAATACTTCGTATAGCAATGAAGAATATATGTACGCGAATGAAAGCTATACGACCATCGGAAAAGAATCTCCTATAGATAATTATACAAGGAGAGCATGCATGCTGTTCGATTTTTCCGACATAACAGCCAATGATACAATAAGCTCAGCAAAACTTTTTGTGTATGGAAAGATGATAGAGGATGATAATCCTGAGAGACCGGAAGAAATAAAAACTTCAATGAGTGTTTTTGTGCTTGATGATGCACAGAACTTAAATTGGATAGAAGAGGGTCATTCTTGGTTATCACAGAGTCAGGACGACAGCTTTTCATATGATGGAGAATATGGACCCAATCTTACAATTCCCACAAAGCTGAGTGGTCAGTGGTCGGCTTTTGTAATGCATCAGCAGTATATGGTGAAGTGGCTTACCGACCTTTACAGAGGAACAGGTGATGAAGCATATGCATATCACGCTATAAGACTTACAATAAATTCAGCTCACATTCTCCGTGACGATTTTACTCAGGTAACTCAGTACTTTATGCAACTAGCAACAAGAAACTCAAATCTTGTAACAAACTTATACACACTTATAAAAAGTGATTATATGACTCCTGAGTATTTCACAGTAATTCTGAAATTGATTCATATGCAAAATGACTACCTTGTAGAAGGTTGGTCGAGCGGCGATGAAACAAATAATATAGGCTCTATAGTAACAGCGGGACTTATGAAGGGCGCATTAACTATCAGGGAGTTTAAAAAATACAGTGCCCCAAAAACTGGGTTAAGTAATCCTAATTGGCCTGGCTCAATGCAGGGCGGATGGAGAGATGTAGGTATATATCGCTCAATTTATAAATTAAAAACTACGGTTTTTGAAGACGGTAGTTGTGTGGAAATTCCGATTGCCTATCTTATGACCAATGTAACTCACTTCTTTGAGTGTTATGAGTGGGCAGAGGAGATTGGTTTCGGAGAAGAAATGGCAAAATATGTTGAGAGCTCTGAACGTGAGCTTCTTCGCAAAGTTGCATACTATGTTGTGAATATGCAAAACCCTATAAAAGGAGTATGGCAGATTGGCGATGACAGCAAATACGTATCAAATAATTCTTCGAAAATGTGTTATATTGTAAAGTTTTTTGGAATAAATGATGACCCCGTTATCGAATGGGGATATTCTAAGGGAGAAAATGGAGCGCCGCCTGAGAACACTTCATATGTTTCAGATACGGTGCAAAAAGCTGTTCTTAGAAGCAATTGGACAGAAAATGCGGTGGCGCTATATATGGATGCCGACGGTGGAGTTGGCTCTCATGCGCATAATGATGACCTTTCTCTGGGACTTATGGCTTATGGAAAGTATCTTCTTGTTGACCCTCTTAAGCATACTTATAACGGAGACCAGAAGATTGTAAGCTGGCAGGTTTCCACAAGGGCTCATAATACTATTGAAATAAATAACGCTACCCAGCGTGGAATGGTCACCGGACAAGGTCTTACTGAAGAGCCTTTTGGTGAAGAACTTTATTTTCCTTCGCAAACAGGTGAAATAGGTTCTCTGAATCCAGAAACAAGATATCTTGGAAAGCTTTATGATTATATGGAGGGTGATACAAACGGGTATAAGAATAACAATGCTCTTAATGGTGATTTTAAGGTTTCGAGGAATGTGCTTTTTGTAAAACCCGGATATTTTATTGTAACTGATTATATAAAACCTGAAAATACAGACGAGAATACATATAAACAGGCATGGCATCTTTATCCGGGTATCAAGTATGAAATAGAAGAAGATTCAAAAAATATTGTTTCAAAAGATGCACAAGGTGCAAATCTTATTATTGCTCCCGTTGACAGCAACGGAGAAATCTCTCTGGAAAAACGAAGAGGATATTACAGTACACAGGGCTCTAATACTCCGGTTATTGTAGAAAACGAATATGTAACTTATAATAAGCAGAAAAATGGAACAACAACCTATAACACAATTTTGTATCCTTTAGCAGCAGGCGAAATAAAGGATATACAGACAGCAGATATTCCTCTTGATGTGGATGAAAGTGTTGCAAATGCATTTTCAGCAATAATAACCGATAAAAATTCTGGGGGAGTAACTAATGTTTCTTACTATACTTTGTTTGATGATACACAGAAAGCAGATAGAAAATTCGGATATTACAGAACAGACGGAACACTTGCGTTTGTTGAAAAAATTCAGGATAATTACAGCAAAGTAATTCTGAAAAACGCAACAAAGCTTTCCGTTGACGGAGGAAATGCGATTGTAGAGAACGGAAATATTATTAAAGACATAGGAATAAAAAATGAAAATTACGCTATCGAAATTGATGTAAAGGATGAAAGTGATATCGATGTGGATACTTTCAGACTTTACAGCGATGATAATATAAAATCTGTAACCATTAATGGTCGCAGTGTATACTTTGAACAGAGAGACGGTTATGTTTATCTGAGGGAAACAGGAATTCCGGAGGATGTAACTGATGATACCATTTCTGCCCCGATAGTACCTGAACATTCTACTGGAAAAAAGCCTTCAGGATGTGGAGGAAGCTCTTCTGGGGTTGGCTCTACCAGTGGAGAAAGTGATAACCCCGAAAACGATAAAACGGGTATAGACACTCCCGTAGCTACGGACAAGGATAAAGAGTCTTTCTCTGATATTTCTGCACACTGGGCAGAAAAGTATATTCTTGAAGCAAGTGAAAAGAAACTTGTAAATGGTGACGGAAAAGGAAACTTTAAGCCTGACGACTCCGTAACACGGGCTGAGCTTATTACAATGCTTATGCGTGCAGTAGAGGGAAATGATGTTAATTATAACGGAAACTTCTCCGATGTGGTTTCAGACGATTGGTTTGCACTCGCAGTTGCGAAAGCATTGTCATTGGGAATTATATCAGAAGATACAAAATTCCGTCCCAATGATTGTGTAACTCGAGAAGAAATGTGCAAGATGATAGTGAATGTATACACAATTCTCAGCGGTGAGATAATTGCCAGAAATGACATTACATTTTCTGACGGAGAGGATATATCCTCATGGGCGGAGGATTTTGTTAAAAAAGCCGTGTCAGCAGGACTCATGAATGGTGTTGACAAGAATTCTTTTGCTCCCAGGAGTGGAGCAACACGAGCTCAGGTAGCAACAGTAATTTGCAGAATGCTGAAAAATTAAAGTTAAGATGCAATGGTTTTGTGAACAAAAGGAAACATAAAAGAGTAGCAACAACGATAGAAATTGTTGAGCATATGTTTGGAACAGAAAGAACTATTGAGTCAATTGCAGAGGTAGGATTTGACAGAAGTGCTTATTTCGATTGCTACTCAAACTCTTTTATAGAACAGGAGAATTATTCAGGAACGACAAAGAAATTCCGTTAGTAAGGTATTTGATCGAGAATATAGAACAATATAAAAACTAAAAATTAAATCTATGAAAAATTAAGGAAGCCTTCGTTTACATATATATAAACGAGGGCTTCCTTGTAGTTAATATCATACTCTATTAATTAGATGTGTTATTGTTCTTTTATTTCAACTCTTTTTACTTTAATAAGATTCCCTGGGTAGGAGAGAGCAAAACTTACATCAGTACAATCAAAAGGAACATCCTTGTAAACTGTTTTCAGTGAACTTTCAGTTCCGTTCAGTGTTAACGAAGACACAAACCTGCCGTCGGTTTTTATTGTCAACATTATTTGCGATATAGTAGGCTCTGCAGATGTGTATTCAATACATAAAAGATGGTTTCCGGTTTTGTTTAGAGTGAGTTTGTATTCTAAATCGTTTTCAAATGACAGAATCTCGACAACTGTTTTAAGAGTGTCCAGCATTTCATAAAGAGAACGCTTCATTTTGCAACCGTTTTCAATAAACCTGTCAAGGGCCTTTGAGGTGCATAAATACCGTAAAACATTTATTGCATTTCTCTGTAATTGTCCTCTCGTTATTGTACCGTTTTTTAAGGATTGTGTAAGATTGTCATTAAATGTAAGAGAATCGGGAGCAGGCATAAAAATGTCATTCTGAGCTTCAACCATATTTTTCAGATTAATATAATCAGTTTCTTCAATGCTTAATTTTGGCCACCAGTCGGTCATAACAAAACCGTCATATCCCCATTCATTACGTAATATCAGAGTATTAAGCTCATAATTGTTTGCAGTCCAGATTCCGTTGAGAGGATTGTATGAGGTCATAAGGGAAGAGGGCTTTCCGTATTTTATTGCATACTCAAAACTTTTTAAATAGATTTCTCTTGCTGCACGTTCGCTCATTACAGAGTCAACTTCACGTCTGTTAAATTCCTGGGAATTAGCCGCAAAATGCTTTACGGTTGCAGAATTTCTATGCTTTGATATTCCTCTTATAAGTGCTGCACCAATAATTCCGGAAAGATACGGGTCCTCTGAAAGATATTCGAAGTTTCTGCCATTTAACGGGGTTCTGTGAATATTAATGCCAGGACCAAGAATACAGTCAACAGAGTATGCAGACATTTCTATACTTAAAAGCTCGTAAAGCCTTTCGGCAAGAGAGGTATCCCATGTACAGGCGATAGCAGTTCCGTTTGGAATACTTGTTGCGTATTCTCCACTGTCCATACGTATACCTGACGGCCCATCATGAAGTGCTGCCACAGGAATCCCAAAGCTACAGAGACTCTCGGTAACACCGCCCAAAACCCCGGCATTTCCGGGTCTCGCTTTATGAGAACACATTCCTTCCCCTTTAAGAAGACAAATAAGGTCAGTATCCGATAACTGAGAAACGAATTCTTCCATCATATGCTTGCCTTGCTTCACATCAAAAAGTTTTATTCCCAGATTGCCAGTATAGGGAAGCTCAGAAGGAAGCTCTTCAAGAAGCCTTTTTTCGTAATCAACAGTTCTGATAGATACAGGCTTATAGCAAAGTTGGGGATTTCCGTTTATTTCTGCCGCATGAAATATATCAAAGCTTCGCATTGGGGCGACTGCTTCAGTGCATTCTTTTACAACTATTGTTTGGTCAACTGTATATGTAAAAGCTATATCACTACAACGCACCGAGTTGCCAATGTAAATGTTATAATTCCCCTTTTCAAGTACATAGCAGGACTTGTTTCCCGTAATACCGCTGTCATCATAGGCGCACATATCTGAAATATTAATTATCATATGAATAATCTGTTTTTCGCCCGGGAAAAGTAGTCTTGTTTTTGAAAATGCACACAATTCTCGCTTGCTTTTTCCAAGCAGTCCAAAGGGAGCACTAAAATAAGCTTGTACTGTTTCCCTACCTTTGGTGCTACCTGTATTTTCGATTTCTATATCAAGAGAAATGGTGCTGTCGCATAAAACAGTGTTTATAGTCCTAAAACTGAATTGAGTATAGGAGAGTCCAAAACCAAACGGGTATAATACATCATCGGGAGCGAACGTTTCAAAATAACGATAGCCGACAAAAATATCTTCAACGTACAGATTGAAATCACTATTTCCAAAATTTTTGACTGATGGGTATAGATAAATATCCTTTGCAATTGTATCTGTAAGTTTGCCTGAAGGAGTAACTTTGCCACTTAGAACATCTGCTACAGCGTTTCCGCCTTCCTGCCCACCTTGCCAGATATACATTACTGATTTTATATTGTATTTTTCAACCCACTTCATATCAATAATGTTACCCACATTGAGAAGCACAACTGTTCTGTCAAAATATTTTGTAACTGCATCGAGAAGCTTTTCCTCATCCTCGGAAAGATACCAGCTTCCTTTTTCTGCGCTGTTATCCCTGTCCTCACCGGAGATCCTTCCAATTACAATTACTGCGGTGTCTGATTTTTTTCTGGCGGAAGAGAGGAGCCTATCGTCAGGTATCATTTCCCTTTGAAACCAAGGCTCCTGTGCCCAACCGTTACCAAGGTCAAAAGGATTTTCCAAAATCCATTGTTCATAGGCGTGTGCCACTTCTTCATTGATTGATAGCTCAGAGTTATTTCTTATTCCTTCGAGAATATTTACTGTGTACTTAACTCTCACAAGGCCGCCTGAGCCGGTTCCGCTTTTGTTGTAATTAATTTGTGAACGTCCAAAAAGCGAGATTACATTTTCTTTTCCCAGAGGCAATACATTACATTCATTTTTAAGCATTACACAGCTTTCTGCACTTACCTCTCTTGCAAGAGAGGCAAGCGGGGGGGAAGGCTCTTGAGAAAGAGCTTTTAAATCAATATCGTTAGTCATAAACATTTCCTCGAAAATTTCAATTATTATCAATTTTTCTAAATCTCTTAAAAATGGTAGAAAAATCACCATATGGATACTCAGGCATAACTCCTGCATACATCAGTTCATCGCCACCAAATTCCTCTCCGGTTTCGACATCGACATATACAGAAGTTTCGTCAAGGCCTTCAAGCATAATGGATTCTTCCTTATAATTAGCAACAGAAAGAATTCTGCAAGTGAAGAGAATAAATTCGCAACCGTCTTTTGCCACAATCTGCCAACCGCAATAATTGCTTTCATAGGGGTTCTGAAGCCTGTAAAAATCGCCTGTTCTTACGAGTGTGCGTATATCCTTGTAAAGCTTTATTTGTGATTTTATTTCATCGATTTCACTCTGTGGCATTTTTGTTATATCAAGTTCATAACCAAACGCACCTGTGTAAGCAACGTCAGCTCTTGTTTTTAAAGGTGTGAATCGGCCAAGCTGGTGATTAGGAGAAGCCGTGACATGTGCCGAAATTGAACTAAGGGGATAGCATATAGAGGTGGAGTACTGAATTTTAAGCCTTGCTACTGAATCAGAATTATCACTCGTCCATATCTGCGGTGAATAAGCGAGCATTCCAGCGTCAAATCTTCCGCCTCCGCCTGAGCAGCCTTCTATGAGAAGTTCAGGAAATTCGGTCAGCAAAGAATCAAGAATTTTATATAAACCCAACGTGTATTTATGATTATAACCCTTGCAAGGCATGTCGGTCATAATTCTGTTGTAGTCCCATTTTATATAACTGATTCCTGAATCTCTTATGATTGTGCTCAATGTTTTTATTATATAATCACATACATCGCTTTTTGTAAGGTCAAGCATATACTGATTTCTACCAAGTGCAGGATTTCTGTGGGGAGTTCTAATAATCCAGTCAGGGTGACTGCGATAAAGATCTGAGTCCGGACTTACCATTTCAGGCTCAAACCAAAGTCCGAAACTAATACCCAAAGCATTCACTTTTTCTGTAAGTCCTTTTATTCCTGATGGAAGCTTTTTTTTGTTTGCTATCCAGTCTCCAAGAGATGTTTTGTCATCGTTTCTTATTCCAAACCAACCATCATCAAGAACAAAAAGTTCCATTCCGGCATCTTTTCCAAGCTTTGCTATATTAAGAAGCTTCTTTTCGTCAAAATCAAAATATGTGCCTTCCCAATTGTTTATAAGTATAGGACGGTCTTTTTGTGCCCAACTACTTTTGCAAAGATTGTCGCGGTAAATATCATGAAGCTGCCTTGAAATTCCGCCAAACCCGTTTGAACTGTAACATATTACTGTCTGTGGTGTGAAGAATGTTTCTCCGGGTTTTAAACTATGAGAAAATCCAAAAGGATTAATTCCTTGCATTATACGCACATTTCCAAACTGGTCACATTCGCAGAAAGAAGAGTGATTGCCGCTGTAAATGAGAGAAAAACCGTATGCGTCAGAGCTTCTTTCAGTTGTATTTTTGTCACACAGAATTACAAAGGGATTCATTGCGTGGCCACTGCCTCCGCTTGCATTTGATATGTCAATTTTCTCTCCCTGTTTTATGGGGACACGAACAAATTCTCTTTCTCTTGACCATGCTCCGGGGAAGTAAATAAGGTCATAGTCATGCTTGGCAAAATCTACACTTGCACTGTATGCGGAATCTATGTCAATATCATTTTGAGAATCATTTATAAATTTCGTGCTTCTTAAGATAATGTCATATTCTTCAAAAACTGTATACGACAAAATAATTCTTAACCCCGTTATTTCATCACAAAGAGTAATTTCGAGAGTTGAGGGGGTAAGATTTCCTCTGAAAACAGAAGGCATCCCCTCAATATAAGCAGTTTCATTCTCTTTAATACAGTATGATTTATAACAGAGCTTTGAAACAGAATCTCCTAGATTGTTTTTTGCTATATAAGCAGGATTTCTCAGGTCAGTATAACCGTATGCAGGATATTCCTGCAACGCTGTTCCAAGAAAAAAACCATTTTCATCACAACACATAAGGGTACGGTCATCATTTTTTATTTTTGCAGAGTAGTCCCTGTTCAATAGTTTTTTTCCAAAATAATAATGGAGCAAATCACCATACTCATTTAACGCCATAATGTAGCTTGTATTTTTACCTGTAAGATGAAATGTATTTTTGTTTTTTACTATCATTATTTATTTCCTCCCTAATGTACTATAACGTTATAGTAACAAACTAAAAATATCTTGTCAAGGCTTTGAATTAAAAAAGTAAAATTAACAGTTAAATTCAAAAATCTCAACATCTATGAGTTCGTGAATTTTATTCTTACTGCCTTCTATTTTACTTAAAAGAGAGTTAGTTGCTTTTTCAGCCCAACCGCCGTTTATCATACCAACACTTATGTTCTGAAAAGGTATATGTAGGTGAGAACATGTCGCATCAAAGCCTATAACGGGTACATTTTTTACCATAGACATAATTTCAAAAGCAATTAAATCAGAAAAAGCAACAATAGAATCAAACTGTACACTGCTTTCAATAATTTCTCTTATGGCATTGCATGCATTGTCTGCTTTAGGACTTATCTGTATGAAGCGTTCTGAGGGAAGAGATATCCCTTTTTCCAAAAATGCTTGCTTAAGACCGTCGAATCTATTGCGGCTTGACTCTACATATTCGTACGCTCCGATATATAACGGATTTGTATAAGAGTTGTCTGTAAGATATTTTCCTGCGAGTATACCTGCCTTAAAATCATCTGCACAAACATAGTCAGTATCAAGCTGGGCAAAATATCTACCAATTAATATATATGGAATGTCCAACTTGTTTAACAACTCTATATTGTCTGTACTGTGCTGTGTAGGACATATTAAAATTCCGTCAACCTGCTTACTGCAGGCAGTAACTATAGCGTCATACTCTGCTTCTTCGTCCTCGTTTGTGTTTAGAATAATTACTGAGTATTTAAATAACCGCATTTTATCTTCAATGAGCTTTATCTGATGGGCTATGTGTGGATTTGAAATATCGGGAATGATAATTGCAATAGTAAAGGTTTTGCCTGAACGAAGTGAGACTGCTGCGTTATTGGAAATATAACCTAATCTTTTAGCAGTTTCAAGCACCTTTTGTTTTGTTTCCTCAGATATATCATCAATTCCATTCATAACATGGGACACAGTACCTATTGTTATATTAAGTTCTTGGGCAATATCTTTTAGTGTTATTTTTTTCATAAGCATCTCCTGTTCATAACATAATTATAAATTTTCATGAAAGTTTTGTCAATAATTAGTTGACAAGGAATTATATTGTATGTTACTATAACGTTATAGTAGATAAAAAAACGGAGGGATAATATGTCAATTTCAACTAAAAAAGTAACATTCGCATTGTTTTTCGGTAATCGTGGATTTTTCCCCGGCGAGGTAATTACCGATGCAAGACGCGAAATGATTGAGGCAGTTACAAAAAACGGATTTGACTACATTTGTATGGACGAAAGCCTTACTCGTTACGGTGCTGTTGAAACACGTAAAGAGGGTCAGATGTATGCAAAATTCCTTGAAGAAAACAAAGGTAAGTTTGACGGTGTGATTTTATGTATGCCCAATTTCTCTGATGAAAACGGTGCGGCAGAAGCTCTTAAAAATGCAGATGTTCCCGTGCTTGTGCAGGCATATCCCGACGAACTTGGTAAGATGGATTTTGCAAGAAGACGTGATACAGTATGCGGTAAGTTTGCAATGTGCCATGTGCTTCGTCAGTGTAAGATTAAGTTTACATTAACTAAGAAAATGGCAGTATCACCTCTTGATGAATCCTTTGCAGACGATTTGAGACGCTTTGGTGCAATCTGCCGTGTGGTAAAGGGAATGAGAAGCTTTAATATAGGTGCTATGGGTGCAAGAACAACTGCATTCAAAACTGTAAGAGCAGATGAGGTTGCACTTCAGGGAAAGGGAATAAATGTTGAAACAATTGACCTTTCATACATATTTGACCTTATGGAAAAGGTTGACGAAAAGGAACTTGCCGCAAAGAAGGAATACTTCAAGGGCGTTGCATCATTCGGAAATTACCCCGAGGAAAAGCTGACAAATATTTCAAAGCTTGGCGTAGTATTTGATAAGCTGATTGATGAATACAGCTTAAATGCAGTAGCCGTAAGATGCTGGGATGAATTTGTAACACAGTATCATATTGCACCCTGTCTTGTACTCAGCGACCTTAATGAGAGAGGTATTCCCGCAGCGTGTGAGCTTGATGTTAACAACGCTGTTATGATGTATGCGCTTTACCTTGCATCAGAACAGCCTGTAATGCTCCTTGACGTAAATAATAACTATGGTGAATCTGATAACAAGAATATAATGTTCCACTGCTCAGCAGTGCCCTCATCATTCTTTGAGGAAAAGCCCTGCATTTCCGAGCACCTTATGTTCAAAAAGAGCTACGGAGAGGGAAAAGGTGTAGGTATCGTTAACGGAAAGGTTAAGTCAGGCAAGGTAACGGTAGCAACTACAAAGACAGAGGACGGAAAAATCTGGGGCTTCACAACAGACGGCAAGCTCACAAATGATGAGTTTGACAAGGAATTCTTCGGTACAGGCGTTGTATTTGAAAACAATAATCTTGAAAACATATTCAAATATATGTGCGAAAACGGCTATAAGCACCACGTAGCAATCGCAAAGGGTGAATGGTCAGACTGTGTAGAAGAAGCACTTGTAAAATACTTAGGATACAATATTGATGTTTTATGATGACAGAAATGTTATTTGCGAAGGTGTTAACGATGCTTCTAACTGCATCTGTATGCTTTGCAATTCTTAGGTCATTTAAAACTGGCAACAATGTAAAGGTAGACTAGGATTTTGAACAAAATGGAGAAATCAAAAAATGATTTATGAAAATATTAACCTGGGTGAAGGTGCTTTCCTTGAAATTTATGCACCGGAAAAGCCTCGGGGATATGTCCGTGATGCTTTGCTTATAATACCGGGAGGTGCCTATGCGGAAGTATGCGATGACAGAGAGGGCGAACCAATCGCAATGGAGTTTTTACAAAAGGGATATTCTTCCTTTGTGTTGCATTATTCGGTTGGTGAAAAAGCCAAGTTTCCGACTCCCTTGATTGAAGCATCCAAAGCAATGAAGTATATAAAGGATAATTTCAAAAAATATAACATAAATCCGGACAGAGTATTTGTAATAGGATTTTCCGCGGGAGGACATTTAGCCGCAAGCTTAGGTATATTATGGCATCTAAAAGAAATTTATGATGAAATTGATATGCCGTATGGATATAATAAGCCGATAGGCATTTTGCCAATCTATCCGGTTGTTTCGGCTAATGTACCGGCTCATATGGAGTCTTTTTACAATATTCTTGGAAGCAGCGAAGTAACCAGAGAAGACCTTAACAGATTTTCGCTGGAATTATATGTGGATGAAAAATCCTCACCTGCTTTCATTTGCCACACTTCGACAGATAAGATTGTTCCCGTGCACAATGCTTTATGTCTGGCAGAGGCCTATGCTAATAGTGATATACCATTTGAACTTCATATATTTAAAAAGGCTCCCCATGGATTAGCTTTGGGAAATAAAATAACAATGTGCGGTAATCCGGAGTGGTTAAACCAATCGGGAGAAAAATGGACAGAATTGGCAAAAATATGGATGGAAAGTATTAAATAAAAATATAAAAACAAGGAGGAAATTTAAAATGAACAAGCTTGGAATTTTTATGAACTTTTGGGAGAAGAACTGGGATGCAGACCATGCAAAATATATCAGAAAGGCGAAGGACATCGGCTTTGATGTGCTTGAGTTTCAGGCGCAGCCCCTTCTTGAAATGAGTGATGATAAAATCCGCTCATTAAAGGCTCTTGCAGACGAGGTAGGAATTGAACTTACATACAGCCTCGGTCTTGACAGAGCCTATGATGTATCTTCTCTTGACGAAAATATCAGAAAAGGTGGAGTAGAGTATCTTTCAAACATCGTAAGAAAAATGCACGTAGGAGGCGGCACACTTCTTAGCGGTGTAAGTTATGCAGGCTGGGGCACACCTGACAATTTCCTCGGTGACAAGCGTCCTTATTGGGAGCAGAGTATAAAGAGCATGAAGGAAATTATCAAGGTAGCAGAGGAGTGCGGTATAACTTACTGTGTAGAGGCAGTAAACCGTTTTGAAACATGCCTTATTAATACAGCAGAGGAAGCACTTCGCTATGTAGCAGAAATAGACAGTCCCAATATTGGCGTGCTTCTTGATACCTACCATATGAACATTGAGGAAAACAATATCGGTGATGCAATCCGCCTTGTAGGCGACAAGCTCACAAGCTTCCACACAGGTGAAAACAATCGTACAGCACCGGGCAGAGGACATCTTGACTGGGATGAAATCTTCGGTGCACTTGCTGATATTAATTATAAGGGAAGAATTGTATCCGAACCGTTTGTAATGGAAGGCGGCGAGGTAGGACGTGACATTCACGTATATCGCAATCTCGTAGAAAATCCCACAGAGGCAAGAATTGACGAGGAAGCAGCATATCTTCTCAACTTCGAAAAAGAGATGCTCAGAAAGTATAATATGTAAAAAAAGCTTGATTAATAAATCTTTTTGCATTAAAAATAGTAGCGGAGGGATGAAAATGAAAGACAGTCTTATTTATGTAAGCTACGGCGATAACTCTGTGATTTACGATACACAGTCGGGTGTATTTTCAATCCAGCTTGAAGGTTGCGGAGAAATTATAAAAAACGCATCGTTGATACTTGAAAATGCTGACGGAGAAAAGCTTAGAATTTGTGAAAACAGAGCTTGCAACACAGAGCGTCAGTTGAATATCGAAAACAACACCATAAAAATAGTTTATCAAGATGAAAACGCCATCTGTAATCCTACATTGGAGTTTTGTGTTGAAAATAAGTGCGTTAAATTTGTTGTTACCGGCGCAAAAGAAAATTTTATGTATATTGAGGGTGAAGCATTCTTCGGCGAAAATATGCAGGAAGATACTTTTGCCATGGCTATCGGCAGAAACGGTCTTGACATACGTTGTGCAATGGGCCCTGCTTCGTCAACAGTTGACAATGCTCTTTATAACAGAAAAACTGACTGTGCATTTTTAATCAACGGAGGAAAAAAGGTGCAGTATAAATACGATTGGGAGAAACACTGTTACAATATCCGCCTCGAGGCCGGACCGGTAGCTTTTCAGCAGAAATTCACAATTTCTTTGAGAGAAAATGTGCTCTCCGGTATGTACGGAATTTCTTTTTCACCCATCAACAAAAATTCAACATTTAAAAAGCCTCCGGCAGGCTGGATGACATGGTATGCGGTGAAATTTGACGCCTGCGAAGAATCAGTTCTTGAAAATGTGAAATTCCAGGAAGAAAACCTGAAAAAATACGGTGCCGATGCAATCTGGATTGATTGGGAGTGGTACCACAATAACTTGAACGGGGTAAGAAACGACGGGGTAAACACCTTTGTCCCCGACCCGCAGAAATATCCCCACGGAATGAAATTCGTTTCCGACGAAATTAAAAAAGCAGGGTTCGTACCTGCTTTGTGGCTTGGGTTTACAAATGATTCTTCAAGGAATGAGTTTACCGAAAAGCATCCCGAAATCATTCTTGGCGAAAAAGAGGAATGGTGCGGATGTGAATTTTACGATATCAGCCATCCTCTGTACCTCGAAGAATTTCTGCCAAAAGCTCTTCAACAGGTCTTTGACTGGGGATACGAAGCCGTTAAGTTTGATACACTTCCTATCTGCATAGATTATCACGAAAAGCATCATATGAAGATGTACGATCCCACCCTTTCGACAAGAGAAGCTTTCCGTAGTGCGATGAAGAAAGCCCGTGACTATTTAGGCAAGGATATGTATATGCTTTCCTGTGCTTCTGTGAAGGATCCTGACTTTTTGTGGGCGGCAGACATATTTGATGCAGGACGTGTCGGAAACGATATATTTGAATGGGAAGAATTCATAAGAGAGGGTGTGGACCGTACTCTGAGATTCTATCCTCTTCATAACATTGTAATTTATCCGGATGCTGACAATGTTGTCCTCAGGGAAGAATTTAATACCCTGAAACAAGCCGAATCAAGGATATTCTTTGTGTCGCTTTTGGGTCTTCCGATGACCTTCGGCGATGATTTCAAGGTTCTTTCAGATGACAGGGTAGATTTGATTAAGAAGTGCCTCCCCGTAATGGATATTCACCCAATGGATATAAACGAATCTGTCAGCACAAGGGGAGAGCTGATAATGAACCTTGCAGTTGAAAATCCTTTTGAAAGCTATAATGTAGTAAATGTTTTCAATACTAACAAGGAAAAAGCGGTTCGCAGGGTGAAGATTAACGAGGATTTACATCTTGAAGATGGCGGGTATCATATCTTTGATTTCAAAAGAGAAAAATACCTTGGTTGTGTTTCTGGCTTTTTTGAGACTGAACTCGATACTTGTGAGAGTAGTGTGTTCTCTGTAAGAAAAAACCTTGACCGTCCTCAGATAATAAGCACTTCAAGGCATATTTCGCAGGGTGCTGTGGAAATTAAAGCCCTTTGCCAGACCGGTACAAAAATATCCTTCTCCGCAGAGATTGTCGCAAACGACACCTATAAAGTGTATGTATATGTCCCAAGTGGCTTTACGCTGTGCGAAAAAGATAAGAAAAATGCAGTGCTGACTGATGAAAATGTATATTGCATTGAGTATTTGAAGGGAGAAGACGGAATATACGAATTTGAAATAGATTTTGAAAAAATGTAAAAAGGCTGTATACGAAAGTTCTTTTTTATATTCTGTAGGAGTCAAACCAGTTGCTTTTTTAATTTGCTTGAAAGAGTAACCTACATATATATTTATGCGGCCTGTTTCAAAGAAACGGCGCACTCACCTCCGCGTGAAAGGTAGCACTTCTTGACCTTAATGAAGAAGCGGAAAAAACTATGCTGAAAGATAGTAAAAGACGGTGGCATTGCAAAGGGTTATGCCTGTAATGTTCTTGATAAAGAAAGCATAGAAAAAGCACACGATGAAATCGCAAAGGATTTCGGTACGTGCGATATTCTTATTAACGGAGCGGGGGGAAACAATCCCAAAGCAACAACTGATAATGAATACTTTACACCTGAGGATATGGGTAATGTAAAGACATTCTTTGACCTTGATAAATCAGGTGTAGAATTTGTATTCAATCTTAATTTCTTAGGCACACTTTTACCTACACAGGTATTTGCAATGGATATGCTTCAGAAAGAGGATGCAAGTATTATCAATATTTCAAGCATGAATGCATACACTCCTCTTACAAAGATACCTGCATACTCAGGTGCAAAGGCTGCAATATCAAACTTTACACAGTGGCTTGCAGTACATTTTTCCAAAACAAATATCCGTTGTAACGCGATTGCTCCCGGATTCTTTGTAACAAAGCAGAATGAAAAACTTCTCTTTAACGAAGATGGTACACCTACTGCAAGAACAGGTAAAATCCTTGCAGCAACTCCCATGGACAGATTCGGCAAGGCAGAAGAACTTATCGGTACACTTTTATTTCTTGTACATAAGGATGCTTCAAGCTTTGTAAACGGCGTAGTAATCCCTGTTGATGGTGGATTTAGTGCATACAGTGGTGTTTAAACTTGTTCTATATTTGTTTAATCTCCAAAGCAATAGTGATATGCTTTGGAGATTAAACAAATATAGAGAAAGGAATAAACAATGATATACGAAAATATTGACAAATTAATATCATATGCTTCAATTACAAGGCTTATAGAAGAAAGCGATGAAGTTTATGCAAGAAACAGAATCCTTGCACTTTTAAAGCTTGATTCTTATGAGAAAACAGGGAAGATATGCAACAGTATTAATGAACTGGAAGAAATTCTTAACTCAATAACAGACTATGCAGTAGAAAACGGATTGATTGAAAATGACAGTATAGTGTACAGGGATATGTTTGATACAGCACTTATGGATATTCTGACCCCGTATCCCTCAACTATCATAAACAGATTCAACAGCCTTTATGATATTTCTCCCGAGGAAGCAACTGACTATTTTTACACACTTTCCTGTGACAGTAACTACATAAGAAGAAATAGAATAAATAAAGACGTAAAATGGACAGTAGACTCCGAATACGGCGAAATTGAAATAACTATTAATCGCTCAAAGCCTGAGAAAGACCCCAAAGCCATTGCAGCGGCAAAGAACAGCAAGGAGTCAACATATCCTCTTTGTCAGTTATGTATTGATAACGAAGGATATGAGGGCAGAGTAAATCACCCTGCAAGGCAGAATCACAGAATCATCCCTGTTGAGATTTGCGGAAAAAGATGGGGCTTTCAGTATTCTCCCTATGTTTATTACAATGAGCATTGTATTCTGCTTAATTCAGAGCACGTTCCTATGGTGATTGACAGAAATGTTTTTTTGAAACTTCTTGATTTTATAAGACAGTTCAATCATTATATGATAGGTTCTAATGCAGACCTGCCAATAGTTGGTGGCTCAATACTTTCGCATGAGCATTTTCAGGGTGGAAACCACGTGTTTGCTATGCATAAGGCAGATAGTGAACGCTTTTATAAAATAACAGGCTTTGAAGATGTTGAAGTAAGCACTCTTAAATGGCCTATGTCAGTTATCAGACTTAAATCTGAAAATACAGATAAGATTGTAGAACTATCGGATAAAATCCTTACAAACTGGCGTAATTACAATGATGAGGATGCTTTTATATTTGCTGAAACAAATGGTGAAATGCATAATACAATTACACCCATCGCAAGCATGTCCGACGGAAAGTATGTAATGGATCTAGTGCTCAGAAACAACATTACAACAGAAGAGCATCCGTTGGGTGTCTATCACCCTCACGCAGAGCTTCACCATATCAAGAAAGAGAATATAGGTCTTATTGAGGTAATGGGACTTGCAGTGCTTCCTTCGAGACTTGTGGAAGAGCTTGATGCAGTTGCCGATGCGATTATAAAAGGCTCAGATATGAGTAAAAACGAAAAAACTGCCACACATAAGGAGTGGGTAGAAGAAGTAGTTAAAAATCATCCTGAAATCAATGCAGATAATGTTGACAGAATACTTAAAGAAGAAGTAGGTAAGGTTTTCGTCAATGTGCTTGAGCATGCAGGTATATATAAGCGTGATGCAGAGGGAAGAAAAGCATTTGATAAGTTTATAAAAACCCTGTAGGAGAGATAGAAATGGAACTTAATGAAATGAAAAAAGCATTCACCGAGCTTTACGGAGAAGGAGAGATGAGAGTATTCGCATCTCCCGGACGTGTTAACCTTATTGGTGAACATATTGATTACTGCGGCGGCTATGTTATGCCTGCTGCACTTACAATGAAAACCACACTAATTGCAAGAAAGAGGAATGATGATATAATCCGCCTTAAAACAACTGATCTTGACTTTATGGTTGAAACCAGAGTTTCCGAAATGCATAATCTAAAAGGTAAGCTTAAATGGGGAGATTATCAGATAGGTGTAATGCTTGAACTCATGAAGGATGGGTATGATATATGCGGTTGTGACCTGCTTTATGATGATACAGTTCCTCACGGTGGAGGACTTTCATCATCTGCGGCGATAGAGGTATCTACGGCAATTTGCTTTGCAACCTTTTCAAATGAGAAAAATGGTATAGATAAAAAGCTGGATATGATTGAAATGGCTCTTATTTCTCAGCGTGCAGAGCATAACTTTATAGGGGTTAAATGCGGCATAATGGATCAGTTTGCATCAGCTATGGGAAAAGCAGACCACGCAGTATATCTTAACTGTGCTACTCTTGAATATGAGCATATTCCGCTTAAACTAAGCGACAGCAGTATAGTTCTTACAAATACTAATGTTAAGCATTCTCTTGGAAGTTCGAAATACAATGAGAGAAGAGCAGAATGTGAAGAAGGACTTAATGCACTCAAAACCGTTCTACCTGATATAACCCAGCTTGCAGATGTGACAATAGAGCAGTTTGAAGAGTATAAAGATATAATTAAAAATGAAATTACAAGAAAACGCATCAAGCACGTAGTTTATGAGTGTAACAGAGTTCGTAAAAGTGCAGAAGCTATGAAGAATAACGACATAGCACTTTTTGGGCAATATATGAATGAATCACACGATTCGCTACAACATGATTACGAAGTAACTTGTCCAGAGCTTGACTACGTTGTAGAGACGGGAAGAAAAATAGAAGGTGTGCTTGGAATAAGAATGACAGGTGCAGGTTTTGGTGGTTGCACTGTAGCAATCGTAAAGAACAATGTTGTTGAAGATTATATTCAAAAAATTGGTATGCTTTTTGAAGGGAGATTTGGTCATAAAGCATCGTTTTATGTAACCGGCACAGGTGATGGAGGCAGGGAGATTCTCTGCTAAATATTTTATTTACGGCATTAAGCTTTGTTTTCATTGTTTTCTCAAAGCTTTTGCATAACGATTTGCTGTTGTATATTTGCCCTTTATTTTTTATCGTAAAAATGTAAACTTGCCAAAAAAGCAAATATGCAACAGTAAATTGTAATAAAAGAAATTTAATAACTAAAGATAAAGGTGTTGTATATGAAACGGAAAGACTTATACAACTACATATTCAGGCTAAAGCCGGATTTGTCAAAAAAAGTGAACTGACAAATTCGGCTTTTCTGCTTTCTTGTGCGAAATTTGACACATCAGTAGGGAATAAGACAAAAAACATAGTGTTAAAGTGAAAAGTAATTGATAGGACAAATTAGAAAGTTATTTGAAATATATATGTTGAAAATTCAGGCGAATTATGATATGATGCATTTAAAAGGTGGTTGTTTGTATGGAAAAAGAAGTAAGAAATATAAATAGTGATTTTGGTACAGTTATATCTATCATCGAAAATGCAAAGGGCAGAGCTTTAAAGGCTGTTAATGAGGAACTCATAAAAATGTATTGGGAAGTAGGAGAATATTTGTCTGAATTATGTGCTGAATCTTCCTTTGGTGATAAGATTATTGATGAGGTGGCTGATTATATTTCCGAAGCTAATCCTACAATAAAAGGATTCAATAGGCGTGGATTATATAGAATGCGTCAATTTTATGAAACATATAAGGATGATGAATTTGTGTCAGCACTGCTGACACAAATTAGTTGGACTAATCATCTGCTTATAATGTCAAAGTCAAAAACAAAGGAAGAAAGGGATTTTTACATTACGATAGCGGCAAAAGAGCATTATTCTTCTCGCGAACTTGAGCGTCAGCTTGACAGTGCATACTACGAGCGTTATATGCTTTCTTCAGGTAAACAACCGCCGGAATTGGTTCCACAAAGAGTTCGTAATAGTATACTTGACACTTATGTTTTAGAATTTCTCGATTTACCTGAACAATATTCAGAACGTAACTTCCGTAAAGCAATTATACAGAATTTAAAACAGTTTATCCTTGAGTTTGGCAAAGATTTTACATTTATAGGTGAAGAATATCGTGTTCAAGTAGGTGGACAAGACTTCTTTATTGATTTGCTTTTCTACAACAGAGCTTTATCGTGCCTTGTTCCGATAGAATTGAAAATCGGTAAATTTAAACCTGAACATATTGGTCAGATAAACTTTTATCTTGAAGCATTAGATAGAGATGTTAAAAAACCGAATGAAAATCCAAGTGTCGGTCTTATTCTTTGTGCAAGTAAAGACGATGCAGTAGTTGAATACGCATTAAGTCGTAGTATGTCACCGACATTGGTTTCAGATTATACTCTCTGCTTGCCAGATAAGCAGATATTGAAAGATAAGTTGCAGGAATTGGCAGGACTTGCTTTGGAAGATGGAGAGGATATAAGAGGGGAATGATGTTGGCAACATTTTGGCAACAAAATATTGTAAAGTCAAAAGAATTATGGTAATATATAGAATATGACCACTACGAAACACGGTTTATTAACTAATTCAGTTGAGGTTACAAAACAATGAGCGAGTGGGAATAAGAACCTTGTTAAAGAGCAACCCCTGATATCGTGTAAGGGGCAAAAATTAATATTCTTAAAAAACAAAAAATAGACCTTGAGATTTAGAAAATCTTGAGGTCTATTTTGATGCCACAAATCTGAAAATATAGGGGAATGTAGCGTATAAAATAGTGATTTTATGTGCAAAAAATATCGTAAAATTCTAATAGGGTAGAGGATACGTGATTTTGCCTTTTTGACGCTGAGGACCTTTGCCCCGTAACATAGTGTTTTTTTAAAATCACGTTTTTGGGAAAATCGCATTATCTCTCATAAATGCCATTACAGAACCTGTTACGAATGCGGCTGCATAATCCACGAGGACGACACTTATTACTCTGAAGTGAATGAAGAAGACTATTGTCAAAGTTGCTTTGAGGAACTTGATGACTCATAGCAGAAAAGGAACGTGAAAACATAAGAGCACGACAAGCACAAGGAATTGTGGCTGCAAAAGCCAATAACGTTAAATTCGGAAGACCTAAAATAGAAAAGCCTGATAACTGGGATGAAGTTGTCAGGCTTTGGCAACACCGCGAAATTACAGCTAAAAAAGCAATAGAACTTTTGAAATTGAAAAAGTCCACATTTTATGCATTGCTGAAAACAGAGGAAGGTAGGGCTTGATAGTGTTCTGGGTAATAATTATTCTCTATCTTTGTTCTAAAGCTTTTGATTGATATGGCTGAGAAATGAAAGGAGGTGAATCCGGATGGGTGCGTTTGGATTCTTTTTATTGATGTTCTTGATTTGGATTTTTGAGGACTGAAAACTTCTGTTATTTCTACTTTTGTATGAGTGAAGTTTGCTTTAATGAGACTTCGGTTTTATAAATTGTAAACCGGTATCGAAAATTATTGGTATAAAGCGGCTTACAATCATTTCCTTTGACACGTATGTGTGTTCTTTGTTAGTATAAAGGTATAAATTATTTTTTTAAAATTTAAAAAACGCAAAGAAGCGCAATGTATATCTTATGCGACTATGACTGAGGAATTTATTATGTTCTTATCAGAAAAAAGTTGCCTAAAAAAGATGGAAATAAATTCGTCAAATAAAGCAATATTATTCACTTTAAGAACAACAATAGACACTATTTGATAAGTCGTTATGTTATAATTAAACAAAAAGGGGAGAATGTTATGAATAAAGCTTTTCTTGAAAAAAGGAACAAAGCAACAATTGATATTCCATATTTCTCCAGGGTAATTATCCCTTATGAAACCAGCACTCACTTCCACGAAGAAATTGAGGTTGTTCTGGTTTTAAAGGGAGAAGTTGTTTTGAAATTAGGAAAAGAACTACATACCATGTCTTGTGGAGATATTTGCATTGTTATGCCCAATCAGGTTCATTCGTACAATTCTTGCGAGCATACAGTTTTCTATACTTTTAAGATTGGTTGGAATAATTCTAATTTCCACACGAACTTTTCTAAATATAAAATTTATCCTCCCGTTATTAAAAAATCTACTGATCTTAATCAAAAATTAAATCAATATTTTACAGTTGCAGCTGAAGAACGCAAAAAATGTGCGACAGGAATGGATTATGTTATTGCTGCTTGTGCAAATATGATTCTTGCAGAAATTTTACGTTCAGACTATCTCGTATTAAAAGAAGAAGTTATAAACAATATCAATTCTAAAAAATACGATTTTATGTCAGCGGTGAATGAATATGTGGATGAAAATTATGCGGAGCAGATAAGCTCAAGTGATCTTGCGGAACACTTAAACTATTCCAAATATTATTTTATGCATTTGTTCAAGGAGTCCTTTGGTACGAATTTTACTTCGTTTTTAACAGAGTTTCGTTTGAACAAAGCGACAGAGTTGTTGCTTAAAACGAATAAAAAAACATATATTATTGCAGCGGAGTGCGGATTTACAAACACCCGTTCATTTTATAAAGCTTTTAAAGAATCATTTAATATGACTACTTCTGAATATGTCAAAGAAAACAGGATTTACCGGAGCTGAAAAGGCTTTCAGAAGCCAAAGCAAAAGTTTACAATAAAGCAATATGTATCACAAGTTAAACAATAATAAGCGCAACGGCATCAGTAAGCGTGTTATAATTGGAAGAGAACAACAATCAGACAAAGCGAGGAGGATAATATATGACAAAAAGTGATTGTGAAACTATAGCAATGAAAAAGAAAAGCCTTTTGACAAGAATGAAATTGGAATTAAAACGTAATAAGTACCTTTATATTTTAGCGGTTCCGGTCCTTCTTTATTATGTGCTGTTTTGCTATTTGCCTATGTTTGGCTTAGCCATCGCATTTGAAGACTTCAGTATAGCCAAAGGTGTATTCGGAAGCGATTGGATAGGTTTTGAACATTTTAAAGACTTTTTCTCCGGAATATATTTTGAAAGAACATTGAAAAATACATTGATAATAAGCTTCGAACTTATTGTCTTTGGCTTCCCGATTCCTATTCTTTTTGCTATTCTGCTAAACGAAATCAGAAGTAAGAAATTAAGGAAAGTTGCTCAAACTGCTACATATCTTCCGCATTTTATTTCAATGGTTGTATTTTGCGGAATTGTATCAAACTTTTTCGGTACAGATGGTCTGATTGTAAAACTAATAGAGCTTTTCGGTGGGGAAAACCGAAACTATCTGGCAGATGATAATTGGTTCAGACCTATATTCATTTTTACTGACATATGGAAAGGTTTTGGATGGCAAAGCATTGTTTATCTTGCCGCCTTGGTAAGTGTAGATACTCAATTGTATGAGGCTGCAACAATAGATGGTGCCAGCCGGTTCAGAAAAATATGGCATGTGTCAATTCCGGGAATTCTCCCAACTATTATGACTATGCTCATCTTACGACTTGGTCATGTGCTTTCTGTCGGATACGAAAAGATTATTCTTTTGGCTTCACCCGGAACGTTAAATGTTGCGGAAGTAATATCTTCTTATGTGTACAGTGCAGGTATACAAGGAGCACGCTTCGGATATGCAGCAGCAGTGGGACTATTCCAATCGGTTGTTAATATTATTTTTGTGCTGATAGCGAATCGTATTTCTAAAAAAGTCAGCGAAACATCAATTTTCTAAGGAGGTGTTGTTATGGTAGAGAAGAGAACTCGTGGTGAGAAAATATTTGATGTATTCAATGTGCTGGTTATGCTATTTTTGATTATATTGACTATTTATCCTTTATATTATGTATTTGTATGTTCGATTTCCGACAGTAACCTGCTGATGGAATCACATGGATTTAAACTTTTGCCTGCCGGTTTCAGCTTGGATTCTTATAAGGCGGTGTTTTCAAATCCTAACATTCTAACCGGATTCAAAACTACTTTATTTGTTTTAGTCGTCGGAACTTCATTGAACGTTGTTTTTACTTCGATTGGTGCATTTTTGCTTACAAGAAAACAGTTTGCAATGAGAAAGTTCATGTCGGTAGTAATTATGATAACAATGTTTTTCGGTGGCGGAATGATACCTACATACCTCGTTGTTTATAAGTGGTTGGATTTAGGAAATAGTATATGGGCACTGATACTTCCGGGACTAATAAGCACTTATAATCTTACTATCATGAGGACCAGTTTTGCATCGTTACCCGACAGCTTGGAGGAAGCAGCAAAAATAGACGGTGCCAATGATATTGTAATTCTTTTTAAAATAATGATTCCGTTGTCATTGCCTATTATTGCGGTTATGGTATTGTTTTATGGGGTTGCACATTGGAATTCATGGTTTCAGGCGATGCTCTATATCAGAGAGCGTGATATGTATCCCTTACAGCTCATATTAAGAGAAATTCTTCTTATTAATGATGCCAGTGGAATGGGAGATACAGGTGCCGGGAACCAATTTTTCCTTGGCGAAAGCATAAAATATGCATCTATAATTGTAGCAACTGTACCGATACTGTTTGCTTATCCTTTTATACAGAAGTATTTCGTAAAAGGAATTATGTCAGGAGCAGTTAAAGGGTAATTTTTCACGAAGATAAATTAATTTAAAATAAAAAGTCGTTTTGAGTAAGCGACAGAATGGAGTGCGTGATGAAAAAAAGAGTTTTAGCATTACTTCTGGGAGTAATCATGGTTACAGCATTGTTTTCAGGCTGTGGAGATGATGACAAAAAAGATGAAAACACATTGTCATACTGGGTTGGAATGAATTCCACCATCGCAACGAGAGTCAATGATTTTAACGACATACAAATGTATAAAGAGCTTGAGAAAAAAAGCGGTGTGCATATTGAATTTATACACCCTGCAATAGGTCAGGATGCAGAACAGTTCAACCTGATAGTTGCATCCGGAGAGCTTCCCGATCTTATCGAGTATAAATGGGCTACATATACAGGAAGTCCGCAAAAAGCTATTGACGATGGAGTAATAATTCCTCTTAATGATTTGATTGAGAAACATGCTCCGAATTTCAAAAAATTAATTTCAGAAAATACAGAGCTCTCGAAGGAATATAATAGAGCGTGCAGAACAGATAGCGGTCAGATTTTTGCATTTCCCACTCTTAACACCGGTTCTTACAGAACTTTCCAGGGACCGATGATAAGAAAAGATTGGCTCGATGAGTTGGGCTTGGAGGTTCCGGTGACAATTGATGACTGGACAGAAGTTTTGACAGCCTTTAAGGAGAAAAAGGGAGTAAAGTATCCTCTTACCGGCGTAATGGGAAATTATATCGGTGGCAGATGTTCTTTTGAAGGTGCCTATGGCATAGGACAGAGACTTTATGTTGATAACGGTAAGGTAAAGTTCGGACCTTTGGAAGATGGATATAAGGAATTTTTGACACTTTTGAATAAGTGGTATAAGGCGGAGCTTATAGATCGGGATTTTGCCACAAATACCGCAGTAGAGGCTGATAATAAGATTTTATCAGATCAGGCAGGTGCTGTTTTCGATTCTATCGGCAGTGGTATGGGTGTGTTTATGCAGCAGTCGGAAGACCTTGGTGAAAAAATGGACCTTGTAGCTACTCCGTATCCGATTCTCAAAGAAGGTGATATAAATCGCTTCGATTTAGGAGAACAGGATGCCGCCTCTGCATATCTTGCTATTACTACAGCGTGCGAAGATCCTGTAAAAGCAGTTAAATGGATAGACCGGCTCTACAGTGAAGAAGGTTATTATCTTGTGAATTTCGGTGTTGAAGGCGACACATATACTATGGTTGACGGAAAGCCTGTATATACAGAAAAGATACTGAACAATCCGGAAGGATTGGGAATTGCTGAAGCTTTGGCAATGAATTGCCGTGCAATCTCACCGGCTCCCGGACTTAAGCAGGCTCCTGAATATCTCGAACAGTACTATCAGTATCCTCAGCAGGTTGATGCCCTTAAACTTTGGGCGGAAAACTCTGCAAACACGAAGACAACAAAAATGCCTAACGGATTGAGTGCTACTGACAAAGAAAACAGAGAACTTGCATCTCTTGCAACAGACATAAATAAATATGTGGAAGAAATGAGCTTGAAGTTTATTACAGGGGCAGAACCTTTTAAGAATTACGATAAGTTTGTAAGTACACTTAAAAATAACTTTAAGGTAGCACGTTATATTGAAATCGAGCAGGCTATGTACGACAGATATATAAAACGATAATTTGTGCAAATGGTATGCAGACCGGAGAGGAGAACATCTAATGACGGATTGGGTTAATTCAACATGGGATAAAATAGATAAAAAAATGCAGAAAGTATCGGTAAGAAGCCGTAACAAAATCCCTTATACAACAGATGAAAATAATGTTCATATTGACAAGAGTCAGGAATATATCGGTTGGTGGACAAACGGCTTTTGGGGAGCGTTAAACTGGCTTCTGTATGCTGATACTAAAAATGAAGTGTACAAAACTACTGCCTTGAGTGCTGAAAAAATAATGGATGCAGGTTTTCATTCCATTGAAAGACTCCATCATGATGTAGGATTTATGTGGCATATCAGTAGTGGGGTTAACTGGCGACTCAATCAGGACGAAGAATCAAAAAAACGTGCACTTTATGCTGCGTATATACTTGCTTCGAGATTTAATGTGCGAGGCGATTATATAACCTGTTGGCCCGGCAAAGAAAAGCAGGGCTGGACGATAATAGACAGTATGATGAATATTCCGCTTTTGTATTGGGCGTCTGATTACATCGGAGATGACCGATTCAGAGCTGTTGCAATAAAGCATGCAAATACCGTTATGCGTGACCATATCAGAGACGATGGAAGTGTTGTGCATATTGTTGTTCATGATGTTGAATCAGATAAAGTTTTGGAAACTCTCCGAGGACAAGGATATGAAGTAGGCTCTACATGGTCAAGAGGTGCAGCGTGGGCACTGTATGGGTTTGTATTGTCTTATATCCATACGGGAAAACGTGAATACCTTGATACCGCTAAGAAAGTTGCACATTACTTTATCTCGTGTGTAAGTTCATCGGGATATCTGGCAAAGGTTGATTTCAGGCAACCTAATGAACCGATGCTATATGATTCGACTGCAGGCTGCTGTGCGGCATGCGGACTTATTGAGCTTGCGAAGTGTGTGGGTGAAAATGAAAAAGAAATTTATCTTAAACCCGCATATGAGATATTGAAGGCAACAGATGAAAAGTTTTGTAACTATGATGAGAATTGCGATTATCTGGTGGGCTTTGGAACCGACAGATATCCTCATATTCCTGAAAACTCTCTGGTACATAAGCCTATAATTTACGGAGATTTCTTCTTTGTTGAAGCTCTCTATAAACTTCGCGGTAATGAGCTGTTATTCTGGTAATACTTTTTGCGATATATAAAATAATGGCTGGCTCATTTCGAGTCAGCCATTATTTTAACAAGACAAATATAGACATAACAACAGCAATATCATTCATTGTTTTAGTATGTGTATATGTTATACTTTTAATAGTATATGATGGGAGGTTTGTATATGCTTAAAAAAATGATTTGTTTATTCATAGTAACTGTATTAGTTTTTAGTTGCTTTGGTATCAGCTACAGTAATAATTATACCGAAGGTCCGGTTATATATGACTACAGCGAAAGGAGTATAACCGAGGAAGCTGTTGACTATCTGGTTATGTTGAATCTTCTTGAAACTGTAGATACTGAAAAAGTAATTACCAGAGGACAAGCTATAAGTCTTGTGATGCACTCCCTTGTGCTTGACGATGGAATGAATTCTGAGGAGCATATAGCTCAATCAGCTTACTCCCAGGGACTGATTTCCGGGGACAATTCTGCCGACCGGAGATTAAATGACAGTATAACCTTGGAAGAAAGTGCAAAATTGATGGTTCTTGCACTTGGCTATCCCATTGAAGAAAAAACAGGCGAGCTTTGGTCAAGCGAATATTTGATGTATGCAAGTAAGCTTAAATTACTTGATGGTATACACAAAACTCGCACGGATGAATTGACGTGGGGAGATTTTGCTATTCTGCTTTCACACACAATGAAATCTCTTGTTGTTGAGTCTACAAACTTTTCAACAATAAAGCCCGATGATGAATTTCAAATTACATATGAAAAATCAGAAAGTGATACGCTTGAACAACATTATCTTGAGAAAAAAGAGTGGTTTTTAAAAACAGGCATTGTTGAGGCTGACCATTATTCAACGATGGTTTACGAAGGTGAATTTAAAAAGAACATAATCCGAATTGATGGTATTGAATTCTCCGTTGAAAGTGATGAGTTTTATGGGTATGTGGGAAATAAAGTAGAGTATGTTTTCTCGGAAGAAGCTGCCGAAACCGGCAGAAAAATAATCGGTATGAAAGCTTGCACTTCCAATACGACTTATGAATTTAAACCCGGATATGATATATCGTTTAGGGATAATTCTCTCTTTTATACAACGAATAATTCGAAAGAAAAAAGACTTTCTGCAAACGGAGCAGTGTATTTATATAACAACGAGCTTCTTATTTCTTATGATATCAGCGGTATTGATTTGAAATTTTGCCAAGTTACGGCAATTGAAAATAATAATGACAATAACCTTGATGTGATTTATATTACTGAGTCGGAAAGTATGTTTGTTGACTATGTAAAGGACAATAAAATCTATTTAAAAGACGGAACTGTAAACTCAAAGAGTGTTATAAACATAGAAGAATTTGAAGACCACTGTTTGATAATTAATGATTTATACGCAAATAAAGTTCTTCCTGAAGACATCACGGAGAAAAGTCCGGTTTCAATAATTGCATCAAAGAGCATGAATTATCTCAAAATCATTTTGCTTAATTCGGAATTTACAGGCTCAATTCAAACAATAGATAGCGAGGAAAACATTATTTCAATTGACGGAAATGAGTACAAGGTAAAAGACAACGTTGCAGATTTAAAATTCGGTATTATTTATAAAATATGGACTGATAATAATGGTTTCATATTTCATATGAAAGAAAGCAAGGAAGCGTTTGCATATTTAGTGGCGAAAGCTCCGGGAAACGGATTATCTAAAGATATTCAAATAAAACTGTATGTTCCGGGAAGCGGAATGACTGTGTTTGAAGTTGAAAACAGAGTTAAAATTAATGATATGTCTTACAGTGATAATCAATCAGTACTCAGAGCAATACCAACTGATGAATTAGTAAGGTACTCAATTAATAGTAAAGGGAAAATAAACAAGCTTGAAACCTTAGAAAAATATGGTGAAAATGCATCGAGAATATACAGAAGTCAGGTGAAAGGCTTCAACGATATTGATAATAATGCAAGTGTTCCTTTCCGATTTGACGATGATACGGCATTCTTTTATGTACCGCTCAACGGTGATGATGAAGAGTTTGGAAAGCTGTTAAAGCTTGAAAACGGAACAGAGTATATGACTCAGGCGTATGAATACGATGTCGAAGATAAGTTTGTAGATGCTGTTGTAATAACGATTGATACAGAGCAATGGGATAATGTGAGATTGGATTCCGATTCGGATGTTGCCATTATAGACAGAGTATATTGCACTCGTTTTGACAATGATGAATTCGGGTATGTGGTAAAAGGTTTCTGCGATGGTGAGGCTTTTGAATACTACAGTGCTGAAGACAGCGGTGCAAGTAATGTACTGTCCTCTTTAAAGCAGGGGGATGTTGTTAGATTTGAAACAGACTATAACGAAGAAATCGTTAAAATGGAGGTTATTGCACGGCTTTCACAAACAAATGATTTCTACCACGATGGGGCAGATACTGTTGATGAGCAGTTCTTCGGACCGGTAATAATGCTTGATAAGAATACTCTGACAAATTATTCCAAATATCTGTTCCATGAAATGAGTGTCAGCACAAGCTTAAGCTACGATCATCTTGTTAATATGAGAATTTATGCCGATTTGGACAATCCTTACGATTCAGACGCAGAATTTTCTGCCTACTATTATTATGACAGGGAGAATAAAGAAGTAAGACTGGCGTCAATTGATGATATTGTTCCTTACAGCAGTGCAGGCGAAGGGGCAACAAGAGTATTTGTTCAGAGGTCTAAATCTAATGTACAGTGTATAGTTATTGTTGATAACGACTGAATTTAGCTTGGGCAACAAATACGGGAAAAGGAGGGAACATTCAATGAAAAGATTTATTTGTGTAATTTTATCAGTAACTCTCGTTTTTTCAGTCCTGACAGCTTTTGAATTTGCAAGTGCTGCAAAAAAGTACGAAGCTCCGCAGATTCTGCCTGAAGGAGACACATATATTATGAAATCTGCTCCGGAGTCAAATTTTTCACAGGAGACAGATATGGCTCTTAACAGTGCAGCGGCAACAGACGGTATCGGACTGATGAAGTTTGATATAAGCGGATACAAGGAGCATATAAAATATGCCTCCAAAATAACACTGACACTGACAATGAACTCCAACGCAGGAGAAGAAGGCGGAAGCAACAGAATAGGCGTGTACCCATTGTCGGGAAATCACAAAAATATTGACATTGATACCATTACATATACTGCTGCAAAAGATATAGTTGAAAACGATATCAGTCTTGTCGAATTTGCAGGCAATGAACAGGGGTTTAAAGACGACATATATAAATTTAAAACTTTGCATATTGATATTACGCAATACTGCAAAGATGTTGAAGATGACTATGCAGTTTTTATGCTTAAATCTTTGTCGGGTAAGTATAATGTTTTTTCAGCTGATGCCGTTCATGTTGGTTATATTCCTTATATAGAAATTGAAAGTGATTACACAACAGAGCAAAACAGAATTTATAATGCAGTGCAGGAAATTAATAAATACTATGACAATGCCTGTTTCAGTGATAGTGTCAGCATTCCCGCTATTGAAGATTGCACCGTAGTGATGGAAAGTAAAAGTCCTGAAATTGCAGATGATGACGGAACTATATATGAAAGACCGCAACAGGCAGAAAATGACACAACCGTAAATTATATATTAAGCGTCACAAGTGATATTTATAATACTATAACAGAGGAAACAGAGATTTCTGTCAGAATATTAAGAGATGGGGCATACAGTGCAGCTGCTCCTGAAAACATCAATTCACCGATTTTTGAATTTAGCAGGATTACGCAGCCTGATTCTTCGGAAAAACTCTTGCTGAAGTTTGACGGTGAAGGGCTTACCGATGGTAATCAATATGTTATTTCAGACGATGAAGGAAATTTCGAAAGCACATTTATTTATGATTTTACAAAACCTGATATGCTTTTTGATGTGACAGAAGCATGGAAGGAAAATATCTTCTTCAAAATAACAGACAACGAAGGAAATAATGTCAGAATTAAATCTCCTGTCATTTATTGTCTGTCACAGGAAAATGCTGAAGGCATATTGGGGGTTTATAATCATTTTGAAAGTTTGAAAACTGTAAAGGAAAATCTTGTTTTACCTCAGCAGTCAAGTGGGTTCTCGGTTGTATGGAATTCCGAAGACAGAAACGTTATTACAAACAGCGGTGAAGTAATACGTGGTGAAAATGACCAAAAGGTAAACTTGTATGCCGCACTTTCAAATACAGAATGTAAATTCAATCTGACCTTTTGTGCCAATGTCATAAGAGAATATCCGGATGTGCCTGATAATGAGTATCCCGAGCTCAAGGACCCTATGTATATGGCGGACGAAACCTTGTTCGGTAAATACAATCATACAGATTCCATATGGGATATTGAACCAATCTTAAGATACGACTTGTTTGACGGCTTAAATGCAGTCGAAGAAGCGGCAAAAGACGGAGACTACATAACTGCAAAAGAGCTTCTGTTGACATATTACAGAAATAAAAATCCCGAAGAGATGTTGGTTTATCAGCCGAAAACCACCTATACCTTATCTGCAACGGCACTTATTGACCACATCTTCAGTGTGGAAAGCAGCGATGCTTTGGTTGGAGAGGGCAGTGTAGGAAGTGAGTGGGACTGGTATGACATAGACCTGAGCGGCTACAGCAAAAATCTCTATGGAACATACTGGATTTTGGATGCGGATATGGATGGGTCAAGCCTTGAAATATACAGCAAGGAGAATTCCGAAAATAAAAAGCCATATCTGCAAGTAACGGTCGGGGATGAAATCAGAAAATACGAAGTAGTTGCAGATACTTATATATCTGCAGGGGAAAACAGCAATACAAATTATGGTAGTGAACCTATGCTTTACAGCAGGGAAGAAGCCGGAGATGAAAAAACTCCTTTCGGAAGTGATACCAAAAGACCATACTTCAGGTTTGACTTACCCTCATCACTGATCGCGGCAGATAGCGTGAAATTAGTTTTCTACGGAAGAAATAACGGTGAAGGCTCAAAGAAAGTTTATGCTTTCACTTCAAATGATTTAAGAGCACTTGATGAAAACAGTGCAACGTGGAATCACCATTCGCCCAGAGCTTTCAATTTTACACAAACAGGATTTCTTTGGCTGGACCAGCCGGAATTGAACGAGAACTGGAATTCTGATTTTGAATGGATTAATGCATCAGGTCGTTTAGACCAGGCTGAAACGCTGCTTCGTGCATATCTTTCAAATAACAATAAGAAATATCTGTATCGTGCTCTGGAGCTTACTATGTCAATGTACGAGCAGCAGCCGTCATTCGGATATCCAAGACCGCTTGATTCTGCGTGGCGTACGGAAAATCTTATAAAGATATTGTATACAGCGATAAATGAAGAATTGATGACACCGGAGCTTTTTACCGCAATTTTTAAATACATGTCCGGTCATACGGGACTAAGAAATATTACATTAAGCTCCACCAATCAGGATAATGCGGTAAAGGTTAACTTTGCGAGAATATGTGCATATTTCCCCGAAATCGCAGAAGACGGATGGTGGGAACTGGCAAAAAATAATCTCAGTCAATTCTATTCCTCCAAGCTCCTGAACGAAGATGGAAGCTATACCGAATCCACAAGCAACTACATTGGCGGTGTAATTGAAGAAACTCAGAGTGCCGCTGAAATGGTGGGTATCCGTGACGGAAAGGATGATGAATTTTATCTTTCCCTTCTCGATACTTATAAAAAACTATTGGAATACTATATGGCTTTAGGCTATTCGGACGGTAATGTAGGACCGTGGGGTGATGGGAGCAGATACAATCTTAAATCAGCCCTGGAAGAGCGTAACAAGCTGATTAATGACCCGTATATTGAATTTTTCGCCACAAGCGGGAAAAAGGGTACAGAACCAAAGTCAGCGTCAAGACTTTATCCTGCGAAAGCGATATGTATGATGAGAAGCGGATGGCATGATTCTGATTTGTGTGCGTTTATCAACAGCGATTCAGGAGGCGGTCACGGTCATTACGACGACCTGTCATTGGACGTGTATGCCTACGGAAAGTATTTGCTTGTAGACGGAGGAAAGTCCGACTACAGTACAACAACGGAATTTGGTGCAAATAGGCATCGTACTCTTTACCACAATACAATTCAGATTGATGATAAAAACCAGAATTATCAGACTAAGAATGAGCCAGGTCATATGGAACTTAAATCAAATAAGTTTTTTGATTTTGTTCACGCAGGTGCAACAAAGGCATATGACGGATTTGATATGAACAGAAAAGTCCTTCTTCTTAAAAATAAATATATAATCGTTTCAGATTATATATTTGCTCCCGAGGGAACGCATACGTATAAGCAGCTGTGGCATCCCGACTACAATCATTCGCTTCAGCTTAATAATATAACAGGCACTGCATATACAAACGATAATGTAGGCGCCAATATCAAAATTGTTCAGGCGGATATGGAAAACACACGGGCTGAAATTTTTGAAAGCTTAATGTATAGAACAGATGTGGGTGAGACAGAGTCACGTGCCGTTTCTTATGTTCGTGAAAATGCTTCGGGAAATCAGACCTTTAACACTGTTTTGTATCCGCAGGCAGAGGGAACAAATACAGAGGTAAGTGCATCGATGATTAATCTTGGTGTTGACAAAACAGTCGCAACGGCTATGAAGATAGAGCTGGATGATAATACAGGCTATTTTTATTCTTCAAACGAACAAACACCATCTTCACGTAGCTTTGGAAGCTACACCTACAAAGGAGAAATGGCATACGTGGAGGAGGATATTGACGGAAAAATAACCTGCATGGGAATTGCCGGCGGAAAAACTCTTTCTAAAAACGGTAATGTTGTTTTTGAGACTGTTGCAGGTGAAACACTCAGTGATTTTTCCGTAAAATATGAAAGTACAAAAATCAAGCTGTATTCGTCGGAGGAGCTTCCTGCATCAGGTGTAAAGGTGTTACATGACAAAGCAGGAAAAAAGGTTTTCTTCAACGATAAAGAGGTTGAAGCGACAGAAGAAAACGGATACATAGTAACAAACGGGACTTTAAAAAGTGAAGGAACGGGCGGAAGCGGTAGCTTAGATGGCAGCAAGCCTGTTTTAGGTGGCGATAACTCCAACGTAGGTGGCTCCGGAAGCGGTGGTGGAACAGGAACGGAAAAAGAGCCCGAAAAAGAGGAAGATACCGATTCAATCACAGAAAAGATAAGCTTTAAAGATACTGATGAGCATTGGGCTGAAAAAGAAATTTTATATCTTGCAGAAAAAGGAATTTTAAATGGATTTGAGGACAATAACTTCTATCCGGAAAAAAGGATAACAAGGGCAGAATTTGTCAAAATCATAGCTCTCGCACTTGGTATAAAATCTGATAGTAGCAATGTAGCCTTTGAAGATGTTTCTTCCGATAAGTGGTATTATCCTTATATATCAGCCTTGTATAATGCCGGACTGATAGGAGGTTATCCCGATAACACGTTCCGACCAGACGCAAATATTACAAGGGAAGAGATAACAAAAATCCTATGCAGCTCTATAGAATATTCCGGAACAATGCTGACAGGTACATCGAATATAAGCTTTAATGATAATGATAATATCAGTCTGTGGGCGGAGGAATATGTTAAAAAAGCTTATGCTGCAGAATTACTGAAGGGCGATGATAAAAACAATTTCCGCCCTAAAGATAATGCAACAAGGGCAGAAGCGGCTACCGTAATATACCGCGTTCTTGATTTTGCCCGAAAGAAAGGAGAAAGCCATGATTAAAAAAACAGTTTCATTAATTGTTGCCTTAACTGTTGCATTAAATGTGGCAGGGATAATCGGATTGGCAGTCGATAATATCGTAGAGGAAAGCCTTACGCCTACTGCAGACTGCTATATTTACGCTAAAGAAGCTGATGCAACTCACGCAGGAGCAGAGCTACAGGTTGCATATTCTACAGGTACTTGGGATTCTACCAAAAGAAGAGTTTCATTTCTCAATTTTGATTTGAGCAGCTATTCTCCGAATCCTGATAAAATAAAAGAAATTGTACTTCAAATGACATCAGCCAGCACTGTCAGCGATGTTAATTTTAAAGTCTATCTTTTGCCTGACGAATACGAAGGTGCGAATACAAATCCTGCCTGGGACTGCAGCACATTAACTTGCACGCAGGCAGTTACTCTTGGACTGACAGATTGTATTACACCCGAAAACTTGCTGTATGATAGCGGAAATATAAATTTGACGAGAAAAAGTGCTTTTAGTTCGGCTGATATAAAAGAAAAGATAATAGCTCATCTTAAGAATACATCAAACGGGAATATAACTTTTCTGATTGATACTGATAATCCGTCAGGTTATATGATATATAATACAGATGCTTCAAATGCTCTGTATCGCCCTAAACTTAAATTAAAGGTTGATAACACTAAAACCGATGCTGAAATTTTAAGCGAAATAAAAGAAGAACTGGATTTTGATGTTATTAAGGGTGAAAACACATCAGATCAAAGTATAATAGATGATTTAGTACTGCCGACAACCTTTGAGGGAGCAACGATAGAATGGAGCAGTGATCCTGAAGGAATAATCGATACTGACACTGACATAGGAAAGGTAACAAGACCATACAGCAGTACCGATGCAGAGGTGAAGCTTACCGCAGATATAACCTATGGTACGGCAAATGACAGTAAAGAGTTTAATCTGACAATTGTAAGAAATATTCCCGACAGCGAGCTTCTTGAAGAAGCAATAGCGGATTTAACCTTTGACACTATTAAGGGGGAGAATCTTTCGGAAGATGATATTAAGTATCCGTTAAGCCTTCCCACAACCGGACTTCATAATACACAGATAACTTGGAAATCCGAGAATAAGGCGATTGCTATTAATGATGAAACCGGTGAAATTACAATTCCCGGCAGAATTGAGGGAGCATCAACGGGAAAACTGATAGCAACACTTACTTGTGGCACTGCAAACGGCAACAAGGAGTTTAACCTGACTGTACCGGCAGGCGAAAACCTTCCCTCGGAATTGTTAAATACCGGGTACTGCTTGGCAGAAAGTGCAGCTTATGTCAGGAAAAACAGGGAAGAAGAAAGCTACCCCGGTCAGCTGGTTTTAGACTGCAGCTCAAGTGCTACAAGAATAGGATTTATTAAGTTCGATTTGACAGAGCATGAGGAAATAATATCAAAAATGAATTCTGTTTCTCTGAGAATCACTACGGCAGCAAGCCTGGGCAGCGGCAACAGCAATGATTTTACTGTCTATCTTATGAATGACAGCATGGAAAATGCTAATCTGAGCGGACTTACATACAAGGCTGCATCAGAGCAGGGGCTTCTCACATATGAAAATTCAACGCTTGTTCACACTCAAGCTCCGGGCATGTCGGCATCAACCTCGTATTACACTGTTGACATATCTGGAGCGGTTAAACAAAATCTTGCGGAAGGTAATAAAACCCTGCTTTTCAGAATAGAGCAAACACAGGGAATAGCTTATACTCTTATGGGCATGGATGCAGCCGACAGCTTTATGCCTGCTCTGAAAATAGATTATCAGAAGCCTGAACATGAAATGGACGCAGAAATACTTTCTTTACCCGATGTTACAGACAGCGACATAGAACTGCCGAATACCGGACTTTTCGGGTCTGCGATTACATGGACGACAAGTAATTCTTCAATTATAGATCTTGACGGAAATGTAAACACCGGCTATGTTTCCGAAGATATGCAGCAACAGGATTCTGTTGTAAGATTAACGGCAACTGTTATTTCTCAGGACGAAAAGTATCCTGATGCAGTGCGAACCTTTGATGTGAGAGTTCGCAGATATGCAACAGCAGATGCAGACCTTGATTATTCAATCAATGAAAGTGCCGCTGATAAAACAGGCGAATATTTAAGTGTAGGCGGCAGTGATAATGATATAGCAGTTATATCGGCAGACGTGTCGGAGTTCTATGGCTATGCGGAGGATAAACGAAAAATTGTTCTTAAACTGTATACGCAGGAAAGCTATATAGGAGAAGAAGTATCACTTAACTGTCTTTCGGGACGTGATGAGAATGAGGTAAATAGCCTGACATATTCCGAAATCACAAATCTCAGTGGTGAATATAGTGCCACTGAGGAGGTGACGGAGAGTAATATTCTCTGTTTTGATATAACAGAATACGTATGGGACTGCGGAGAGGAACGTCTGACCTTTATTCTCAGCAAAACGGGCAAGAAAATCAGATTCTGTTCATCGGACGGATATATCGGAAAAGTACCGGGAGTACTTATTGCGGATACTGTTTACGACGATGAATACGGAGCAGCCGCGGCTGCACAGGCCGTCAGTTTTTCCGACATATCCTCCGATTACAACGAGGAAAATATCAGACATAATCTTACATTGCCCGAAAGCGGAAGGTTCGGAGCAGTATTCACATGGACTTCAGCTGACAGTGCAATTACAATAGACGGAGAAACAGGAATTGTTACCCGTGGCAGTACGGATACTGAGGTTTTGCTTACCCTTACGGCAACTGTGGGTGATAAAACCGCCACAAAAGAATTTAATCTTACGGTGAAAAAACAGGAAACCGACAACGAATATGCAGAGTTTTTAATAAGTACGTTAAGCTTTGATAATTCAATTGTTACAGATGATATTGTTCTTCCGGGCGAGAATCTTCCCGACGGTACTACTGTGTCATGGAGCAGCAGTGATACTGATGCCGCACAGATTAACGGTTTTGTAGCGGAGATAGAGAGAAGTCTGATTAAAGAAGTACCCGTGACTTTGAAAGCTATGCTTAGTGTCGGAGAGGGCGAAGCAGAAAAGGAATTCCCGTTTACCATTATTCGCTCCGGAACAAAAAATCTGTTGAAGAACAAAAAAATTGCTTCAGGTGACACTTTGGCAGCTCTTGCAATAGATGACGATGCGGAAACAGTATGGGAAAAATCAAATAACACGCTCGTTATCGATTTGTCAAGTGCAAAAATGATATCAAGCTTTTTGATTCTGCCTGTTGAAAACAGCATCTTAAATATTAAGATTGAAGCATCGGAGGATAGTAATTACTGGACAGAAATTTACAGTGGCGGAAGCTTTGAAGCAGGGAAACTTAACTACATCGAGCCGGATAACATTGGTTACGGACGATACTTACGCTTTACATTCCCTCAGACAAATGTACAGATTGCATATCTCGGAGGCTACAGCACGTCGAATACAACTACTGTTGATGAATTTTCGGGAATAGTAATTCCTCAGTCCGCTACAGAAAACTTCGACGTACCGCAGAGTACAAACGGCTATACAATCAAATGGACAACCTCATCGAAAACTATAACAATAAGCGGCTCAACAGCAACCGTTACTCGTAAAACATCGTCTGAAAACGTGACTCTAACTGCAACAATTACTGTTAATGGAGAAACAAAATCAAAATCCTATGTTGTTTATGTTGCAGGTACAGGCGGTGGAGGAGATGGCGGTTCAGGTGGCTCGGGCAGTAGCGGTGGAAGCGACAAAATAGGCGGTGTGGACAAGCCCGTACATATAAACACACAGACCACATCACCGTTCAGCGACCTTTCGGGTGCCGAGTGGGCAAAGAGCTATATCGAGGAGCTTGCAAAGCTTGAAATTGTAAACGGAATCGGTGATGGTAAATTTGCTCCGCTTAACAATATAAAGCGTGAGGAAATGGCAAAAATTATTGTTTCTGCCTTTAATGTACCGTCAGGAGAAGATAATCTCCAAATGAATGATGTTTCTGAGAATGAATGGTATTTTGATTATGTAAAGGCCCTTATAAACAGCAAAATTGCACAGGGTACAGGAAATAACAACTTCGGTGTGGGAGAAAATATTTTAAGGCAGGATGCATTCTGCATGATTGCAAAGGCACTCGGTATGTCTGAGGACATCCAGCCTACACACTCATTTAATGATGATGAAGAAATAGCCCTCTATGCCCGTAATGCAGTACATTTTCTGAAAAATATCGGAATTATCAGCGGCGATGATAAAAACTGCGTTAATCCCACTGCATATATCACAAGAGCCGAAGCATGTAAGGTGATTTTCCTTGCAATGGAATATTTTAAGGTCATATAACAACTATTGTAAGCACTGATTAAATTGGAATTTTAAAATACAATCCCTCCGTCAGCCTTACGGCTGCCACCTCCCTTTACACAAGGGAGCTGTCACGAAGTGACGGAGGGATTGTAGGATATATTTTAATAAATAAAACAGTTTTTTACACTATAACAACACAATTTTGCATCTTCTGATATGACGACTATATTACAATAAAATAAAAGAGTAAAATGAAAGAAGGTAAATTTATGTCAAAAAGAATTTTATCCTCGGCGTTGGTAGTTCTTATGCTACTGTTTATTCTCCCGATAGGAGCAGCATTTGCAGCGGAAGAAAGTCCTATGACTGCAATTAAGACTAATACAGACACTTTTGAAGATTCAACGAAATTGCTTAGTGCAACTAAAAACGCAGGCACGATGCCTACACTGGTTGCTGATCCAACAGATGCAACAAATAATGCTCTTAGTCTTGGCAAATATTTTCGTATTGCACATAGCTATTTTGCCTCCGGTGCAAGTGCAACAGACACGGATAAGTATTTTACAGAGTACGAATTTGATTTTTATGCTGATGAACTTAATAATACAACTGATATGATGTTAGGTATCAGAATTAACGGTGCAAATACTTATGTTTTCGGTATTGATACTGCAGACACCGCGAATGGCGGAAGGTATCTTGTAAGCGGTTACAAAACCAGAAATACTGCTTATGAGATATCAAAGGATACATGGTATAGATTCAAGATTGTATATGATGACAAGGAAGATACAGCGAGGGTTTATGTGAAAGAAAGAAATGAGGAGTCTTTTGAACCTCTTAGTTTTTCAGTTGCTGCAACAGGATTTCCCGAGTATTATGTAGATGAATACACATTAAATGCTGCGAAGTCTGCAAATCAAGATCCTTGTTTCCTTAATAATCAGATTATCTGGGGAAGTTCTACAGCAGCCAGCCAAACTGTAGACATCAAAATGTACATAGATAACTTTACTATTTCTCACTATAACGAATATCTTTCAGCACTTAACGCTTGTGCAACAGCTGCACAGGTGAAAGAGGTTCTTGATTTCTACAGTGCATACGGTTACTTTAATTATGGCGATGATGAAATCCCTAACGGTGCATATGATGAACTTATTGGTAAGAGCTTTACAACTAAAACAGACGTGCAGACAGCATGGGATGCGTATGTTGCTGCAAATTCAAACGCACCCAAACTTTTTGAACTTTTAAACGCTGCTGCAGACGAATACGAAGCGTTGTATGTAATAAAGAGCTTTGAGTCTGTGTTTACTGCAAGCAGTATTAATATCTCAAATCTGGATTCATATAAGTGTAAGCAATTGACTGGAAAAGATTTTGCTTCGGACGATGCTGTAAAAACTGCTGTATCAGCAGCATTAGCAGTTGATTCACCTATTTTAAAAACTCTTTACTACAATTTTGAAGACGGAAAAACAGTATATACATCAGGCGGTACAATCATCAATGATTCTACCGTAACAAATTTAGAAAACAAGATTCTTAGCCTTAGTGGAAATCACTGGCTGAACGTTGAAGATGCTCTTGGAAGCAGACTTACAGAAGGTATAATTAAGCTTAATGCAAAGTGGTATGCAGATTTCGGCACAGATTCATCTACAGGAAAAGGTATGCGTATTAACTGGAGAGGAACAGTCGGTGAAGATGAAAATGTGAGCTTGAACGTTATGACACTTGTTCATAACGGAAGATGGGCCGGTCCCTCTGATACATGGTCGCTGCAGAGTGCAGAGCAGAAAAACTGGTATGATGTTTCAACTGTTCTGAATCTTGACAGCGAGACCTTTGCTGCAAAAGCAAAGAAAGCAGATTCTGCAACATATGAAGCATTGGCATTCCCCCAGTACACTGAAGCAACAGGTACAGATGTAAAAGTTTATGAGGATGTTCACTATTTAGTAGGTGCTACATACAAAGGAGCTGCTGTTACAAATGCAGCGAACGGTACACCTAATGAAGACGTATGGCTTTACGGATTCTTGCAGAATGCGGGCAGTGCAGTAGAAACAGATTACCTTGATAATATCAGCTACGATATTTACAAGCCTATGCACGATGCTCTTTCTAATCAGTCAGCGGAGAAGGTAGAGGAATACCTTGCTCTTTACGAAGAACTCAATTCCTTTGTACCCGAATACGATGAAGAATCAGGCATTGACATGGATTTAGTGTATGCAGGAATGGCAAACACTTCATATGCAAATGATGCTGCCGTTATTGCAAAATATAACGAGCTTTGTGAAGCAAATCTTCCACCTTTCTCAATTAAGCTTAACGTTTACCGCAACGATGTGCCTGTTGGTGAACAGAAATATGACGAAGGCAAATTTAAGGCTGAGATTGAATTTACAAACAATCAGGACGATATTGACGAGAATTTCATTGTCATTGCCGCACTTTTTAACGAAGATGACGATTCTATTGCAGAAGTAGCTTCAAGTCGGAGGCCAAGC
>JAZQAB010000106.1:0-19015 GCA_045545055.1 Clostridia bacterium
GTATAAGAGGCTGCCGCTTCTGTCAGGCGGGTATGATATACCGCCCCGTAAGAGAAAAAAGCCCCGAAAAGGTAAACGAGCAGATAAAATGCCTTTACGAGAACACGGGATACGACGAGGTTTCGCTTCTTTCCCTTTCTATACGCGACTACACCCGTCTTTCCGAGCTTACAGAAACGCTTCTCGAGTGGACAGACGGCGAAAAGGTCAGTCTTTCGCTTCCGTCGCTTCGTGTGGATAATTTCAGCCTTGACCTTATGGAAAGAGTGCAGAAGGTACGAAAAAGCGGACTTACCTTTGCTCCCGAAGCAGGAAGTCAGAGAATGCGTGACGTTATAAACAAAAACGTATCCGAGGAAGACCTTATAAAGTCGGCTACCCTTGCTTTTGAGGGTGGCTGGAACAGCGTCAAGCTTTATTTCATGATAGGACTTCCCTATGAAGAATATTCCGATATTGCAGGGATTGCAGACCTTGCACATAAGGTTGTGGACTGCTTCTACGAAAGCGAAAAGACGAATAAACGCCGAGGCGTTAACGTAACACTCAGCGTGGCAAGCTTTGTCCCCAAGCCTCATACGCCTTTCCAGTGGGCAAGGCAGGATGGTATGGACGAGCTTTATGAAAAACAGCTTTTCCTTAAAAACGAAATCAGAAGCCGTAAGGTTAAATACAACTATCATCAGAATGATATAAGCGTGCTTGAGGGCGTCTTTGCCCGTGGTGACAGAAGGCTTTCGGCAGTGCTTTTGCGTGCTCACGAATTGGGCTGTAAATTGGACGGCTGGAATGAGTGCTTTGACCTTGAAAAGTGGGAAAAGGCATTTTCTGACTGCGGAATTGATATGGCGTTTTATACCCGTGCAAGGGCTTATGACGAAATTCTTCCATGGGATTTTGTGGATATCGGAGTATCACGGGATTTCATGAAAAATGAAAACGAAAAGGCAAAGCAGGCGGCAACAACCCCCAACTGCCGAGAGAAGTGCTCAGGCTGTGGTGCGGCATCACTTTGCAAAACGAAGAAAGGATGTGTGTGCTTTGAACAGTAATTATTATCTTCGTTATGAAAGAGACGAAAGGGTAAAGTACGTTTCACATCTGGACTTTGTAAGGGTGTTTGGGCGGGCAATCCGCAGGGCACATATTCCGGTGGCTTATTCCGAGGGGTTTAATCCCCATCCGCTTCTGGGCTTTGCACTGCCGCTTTCGGTGGGCTATACAAGCGAGTGTGAAATAATCGAGATTGTTCTTTCGGAAGAAGCAGCACCCGAAAAGCTTAAAGAAAAGCTTAATGCTGTTTTGCCCGACGGAATTAAAATCCTCTCCGCACATGAGGGAAAAAGCAATATGAAAAAACTCGATATTGCGGTGTATGATGTTTTTCCCGAAAAAACACCTTCGGGAATAGCCGCTTTTTTGTCAATGAAAGAAATCCTTATTGACAAAAAGACAAAAAGCGGAATAAAGGAATGTGATATCCGTCCCGATATAAAGGTTATAAAGGTTACCTTGGGAAAAATAGAAATGACCCTTTCGGCAGGAAGCCGTGCGAATTTAAAGCCTGAGGTTGTGATTGCCGCCATGAATAAATATATGGACGGCTATGAAAGCGGAGAATGTTCTTATCACAGGAAACAGATTTATGATATTGATATGAACGTTATTTGACAAAGGAGGCATTGTAATGGCAAAGCTTTTTGACGTTACAAAAGAGGGAAAAGGCGTTAGCCGAGAGCAGGTAAATAAAAGAAAAGGCTTCATGCTTTTTCTGGATATTTATTTCAGACGTTTCTGGAAGCTTGTACTGCTTAACCTCATATATATGATTGTTTCAATCCCTGCAATTTTTATAAGCTATAAATTTGTGCAGTACGCACTTATCTTTTATATGCAGTTTGCCCGAATCAGTCCGGAAAATGCGGAAGCGGTGAGGGCGGCAATACGGCTTACCCCCATTCTTGTAACAATTATAATACAATTTTGCGGTGCAGGTCCTGCTACGGCAGGCTTTTGCAATGTTTTGCGTAAATATGTAAACGACCGTCATGCGTGGGTATGGGCAGATTTTGTCCGTGGAATGAAGGAAAACCTATGGCAAGCCCTTGCTGTATATATTGTCAATATGGCATATACAGTGTTTGCAACGGGTAGCTTTCTTTTCTATAAGTACCTTATGCCCGACATGCAGGTTCTGAGCGTGGTTATATTTATGGTATCACTGGAATTTCTTATGATGCAGATGTACACATATCAGCTAATGGTGGGATTTAAGCTCACACTTAAAGAGCTTTATAAGAACAGTGCAATTCTAACAATCGTAAAGCTCCCCACAAATATAGGGGTAGCATTTATCAGCGTAATGCTTCTTTATTTTATGTGCACCCTCGCAATGAGTGTGCCCCCCTCCATGCTTATGTTTACCTTCATAGTAACTATGCTTGTGTTTTTCTCGACAGTTACTCTTGCCCAGATGTTCATGATGCGAAGAATTATTCAGAAGTATCTTATTGACGGCATGAAAAAGAACCCTGCCGGCAAAAACGGAGAGTATAACATAGAGGACAAAGACGAAGAATTTGAAGAAATTTTTGAGGATTGATGTGAATTCCAAATGAAAAAACAAAGCTTTGTATACGGGGCTGCGGTGCTTGCCGCCGCCTCGATTATATGTAAAATAATGAGTGCCGCACTGAAAATTCCCCTCGACAGATTTTTTCTTCACGAGGACGGAATAGGTGTGTATCAGAGTGCTTACTCTATTTACAATGTGTTTCTGGCAATTTGCGTTACGGGTATTCCCATTGCACTGTCAGGCCTTATAGCAAGCAGCAAAAGTGAGGAGGAGGCGTCCTCCCTTGCAAAATCCACCCTTGTTCCGGTTACTATATTTTCCGTGGCATCGGCAGCAGGCTTGTTCCTTTTTGCAAATCCTCTTGCGAGGCTTCTTTCCGGTGGTGGCAGCAGCGTGGCGGCAAGCTCGCTCAGAACTCTTTCGCCTGCCCTTTTGGTTATGGGAATAATAAGCTCAAGGCGTGGATATTTTCAAGGGAAAAGCCTGATGACTCCCTCTGCCCTGAGTCAGCTTTTTGAAAGCCTTGTAAAAGTGGCTTTGGGAATAGGTATATGTGCACTTACTTACCGCTTCGGAATAGAATATGGTGCGGCAGGGGCAATAGCAGGGGTAACGCTTGGTGCCTTTGCTTCAGCGGCAGTTCTTGAAATCAGCTTCAGAAAGGCAAAGGGTGTGCAGGGCAAAGCCAATATGAAAATGGCAATGAAGGTTCTTAAAATTTCAATCCCCGTCACGCTGGGAGCCTTTGGCTTTACGGCAGTTATGCTGATAGATACACTTACTGTTCCGAAGCTTTTGGCACAGGGAGGATTTTCGGAAAGCGAAAGGCTTAAAATGTTTGGCTATCTCACCCGTGCCAATACTGTGTACAACCTTCCTGCAACCATCATAACGGCATTTACGGCAAGTGCAGTTCCCGCTATTGCGGCGGTAAAAGAAAATGCAGAAAAGCTAAGTGAGAACACTCAGCGGGCGATAAAGCTTATTTTTCTGGCGGCGTTTCCCTGTGCATTGGGAATGGCACTGTTTTCGGGAGAAATTCTGACCCTCCTTTATAAGTCGTCCTCCCATTATGAGCTTTTGGCACTGGCAGGAGGAATGATAGTTGTTATGCCCTTTGTGCAGACTACCACGGCAATGCTTCAGACCTTGGGAAAGGTATGGCAGCCGATAATTGTAACGGTATGCTCAATAATACTTAAGGTTGCTTTTAACTTTGTTTTAGTGGCAAAAACAGGGGTAGAGGGTGCACCCCTTGCGACTGTTTTGGCATTTTTACCTGCAATGGTTGCAAATTCTTTTATGCTTAGTAAAAAAGCAAATATCAGAGGGGTAATCTCCGTAACGATAAAGCTTTTAATAAGTGCAGTAATTTCATGCTTGGGGGCAAGGGTTATATATGAGCTTTCCCCCTCGGCGATAACTCTGCTTTTGGCAATTGCGTTTGCCGCAGTCGTTTACGCTGTTTTGGTAATTATAAGCCGATGCATTACAAGAGAGGAGCTTTAATTATGGAAGAAAAAATAAAATTTTATGAATTTTGCGATATTATAGAAAAGCTTCGTGCCCCCGACGGCTGTCCGTGGGACAGAGAGCAGACGCATAAAAGCCTTGCGAAGTGTCTTTTGGAGGAGGCTTACGAGGCAAGCGATGCCATAGATGAGGGGGACCCCTTGAAAATAGCAGACGAACTGGGAGATGTGCTTTTGCAGGTGGTTATGCACGCACAGATAGGAAAAGAGGAAGGCACATTTACCATTGACGATGTTACCGATGCGGTGTCAAGGAAAATGATACAGCGACACCCTCATGTGTTTGGTGATGTCAGTGTGAAAGACAGCGACGAGGTGCTTTCAAACTGGGAGGAAATAAAAAAAGCTCAACGGGGACAGAAAACTGTTTACGAGGCAATGCAGTCGGTGACAAAATCACTGCCTGCCCTTACGAAAACCACAAAAATTATCGGCAAGGCTGTCAAGGGTAAACTCTACAGCGTGGAGGACAGGGAATATGCCGAAAAAGACGAAATAGGAAGAAAATTATTTGAAATATGTGCCCTTGCATACAAAAATGGTATTGACCCCGAGGAAGAATTAGGGCATTTTACGAAAAAATTTATCAAAAATTTCAAGAATATTCAAGAAAACACTTGAATATGGAAAAATCTTGTGATATTATATAAGGGACGATAAATTGCGAATATAATCGCGAATTTATATTAGAAAAAACTTTAAGGAGGAGAAATCATGAATAAGACAGAACTTGTTGCTGCTATCGCTGCAAAGGCAGAACTTTCCAAGAAGGATGCTGAAAAGGCTCTCAACGCTTTCGTTGGTGCTGTAGAAGACGCTCTTAAGAAGGGTGAAAAGATTCAGCTCGTTGGCTTCGGTACATTCGAAGTTAGAGAAAGAGCAGCTCGTGAGTGCATCAACCCCCAGACAAAGGCTAAGGTTAAGGTTGCTGCTTCTAAGGTTCCCGCTTTCAAGGCTGGTCAGGCTCTCAAGAACATCGTTAAATAAGTTTGACAAAATAGAAAACAGAGTGTTGTGAAGCACTCTGTTTTTTGTTTTGTCTTTTGAGACATATTAAAAATGGAGCTGTGAAGATCACAACTCCTGTTTTTTAATATGCAATGTAAAATGCCAGTACTACCATAGCGGCAGCCAAAACGCACACACCGATGAAAAGCTTTCCGATAAGGCTTCCGCGTCTGAGCTTGCCGTTAGCCTTTAAATAATAGTAAGCCTGTGCTAAAATAAACGCACAGCCAAGTGCAAGATAATTTATAGGAAAAGACTTTATCGGGTTAATAAACTGAATAGTTAATGAAGAAAGGAAAACATAAAGGCACATAGCACAGTAAAGGTAGAAGCCCTTCTTTTCCTTGTATGCACTCCATATAGCACACACCATTGCTCCGCCAAGGGAGGTCCAGCGAAGAATACTGATAAAGCTCAATGCCCCCAGAACGGTTGCTGAATTTGACATCATCTGTTTTATAAATAAAAGCAATAACCCATATAAAAGCACGCACGTTGTGAAAAGTACAGTCTTATTACTGAGTCTTTCTTTTTCTTGCCTACTAAGCTGTGTTTTCATTTTATCCCTCCGAAGTATTTAGTACTACTGCATTATATTTTACAATGTATAGTGAAAAAAGTCAATGGTTTTAGTGAAAAATTAACAGAACTTACACATTTTGTTGCTTAGATAGCCGTCGGCTAATTATAAAAACGTTCTATTATTCCGTTAAAAAATCCGTCAGCCAGCTTGAAATTCATTGCCGCTACGTAAAAAGCCTCCAGCTCATCGTGAAGAAGCTTTGCATCAGCGATAAGACTGCCTGCCTCCGAAAGAAGCTCCGCCGCCTTTTCCGACCGCTTTTCCATGATGTGAGGCATCGGGATAAAAGAGTAGAATTTTTTGGCTTCTATTTTTTTATCGCCGTCAAATTTCAGAAAATCATTTGATTTTAAAAGTGCAATACCGCTTTTCGGGAAAATAATATGGTCGATTTTTTCAGGACTCAAGGAGCAGGGACAAAGAATAATTTCTTCTTTTTTCAAAACGGCATATTTGTACACTGTTTTTAAAATATAGTCTGCAACACCGCCGTAATTATCATGAATTACATATGTTTTGCCGGAGTAAAGGCAAGGCGTTTTGTAAAAAGCCTTAATCTCGCCTGTGGTGACTGCACTTAAAAGCCGCTTTTTTTCCTTAAACTCCTTTCCGCCTTTAATATTGGAAACTATTTCCTCCAATATTTCCGATGCGATGTGTTTGTCAATGTATTTTCCTGAAAGATAGCTGTTTTCCTCGAGAAGTGCCGAAGCCGCTTTGATATATGATGAGGCTCCCCTGTGAGCGTCCCCGATTGTTTCCGTGAGCTTTTCTATATTATCGGTGTTTTTTGAAAGCTTGCCAATGTCCCACATGTCGCCCGTATACATAATATGCTGACGTGCTCCGGGGATACGGGGGTCAAGCGTATGTGGCGATGTTCCGTCCATAATCGCAAACCCTGCCGTATAGTCTATAACGGCATCTAAGGATTGCGGGTCGGAAGCACATGGAATTACCTCAACGGTATTTCCTTTGTCAAGAGCATATTTAAGAACCCTTTTCATAAGGGAGGACTTTCCGCTTCCGGGACCTCCCTTTAATATAAGAAGCTGTAAGTTATCTGATTTTTCCTGTAATTCGTCAAAATAGGAAACAAAACCCTTTTTAGAATTTGCACCCAGAAAAAATCTTGGTGTTTCGTTCATTATACATCATCTCCTTGATAGGCATAAAGTAGCCGAATCCGATATGGTTTAAAAACAGAAATTTCGCATAATACTGCAGAAAATTCTTCAAATATTGTCGCCTTTCGAGGACGACAAATAAAAAGAATACAAATTTAACAAGTTTAAGGCATATTGGATTCGACTCCTTTATGCCTATTATATGCAAAAAGATAATTTTTTGTCTTACAGTCGTATTGCAAAAAATTGCAAGCTAATTCATCGGTGCCGATGAGAGGCATGTCCTTTTGCCGCCAAAAGGACCAAAACCGCCGGGGTTCCGATTCCCCGGACCCCAAAACGGCCTCGCAGGGGCGGCATAGTTTTACCGTAAACTTGTTTATCTTGATAAGTTATATAATTTCGTTTTGAAGCTTCTGCGGCTTTTGTGTCACCGAAACAGATTCGGCACTCAGCCTCAGCTGTTTCTAAATTCTGCCCACCTGCAAAGGAAACTGATGTGGACAGAATTTTGACAGTCAGCCTTGAAGCTTCCAAAACTACTTTGGTGCTGTGATGGAAATACTTGCAATAAAAAACAAACGGCAGAATATCCATTCTGCCGCCTGATTTTAAATACCGTCTACAATAACAGGTTTATCATTGTCTTTTTTTTCGTTATCTTCGGGGAGGGCAATATCCTCCGCTTTTTCATCGGGAGTGGTAGGGATAACAATCTCATCTTCAGCTTCTTCATAAGCATTTGCGTCTGAGACGAGGCTGTAAAAAGCCCTGCCGCTATCAGTATTTACATACCATACCACCTTGCCGTCTTTTTCAATAGGCTTACAGCTTTCGGAAAGCATCGCTGCAGTGGTGTGTGTTTCTCCGATTTGATTTCCGTCTTTATCAATAAAAGCAAAGCATAGTGTTTCGCTTTCTTCGCTGTAATCAGAGAACTGCTGCCACAATACCATAAAATTACCGTCGCTAAGATTTACAAGGTAGGGGACGCTTCCCGTAAGTGCTACTCCCGTATACCGAGCCAGACACGTATGCTTCTGCTCCCATGTGCTTTTATCCGTCCACAGAAGGTATATATCACGGTTTTCACGGTCAATACCGTCTATGTTCACATTGCTGTAGCCCGTGGGAAGTGTGTGGTCTATTGTGCTTATAGGAACGAGATATCCCGTAGGGGAAACCTCTAAATTTCCAATCATTGCACCGGTGCAGTTTGCACCCAAGGGGCCGCCCACATTAAATATTCCCTGCGTATGAATAATTTTTCCTTCAAAATCAAGCTCCTGCAAAAACGCACCGCGAATGGGTGCCGCATCGGAATAGTTTGCGGTAATAATCTTGCCCCCGTCAATTCTCACAAGCTCACGGAAGGCGTGGCTTGTGTGATTGTACTGGAATTTTCCCAGAATATTGATTACCTGCCAGGTATGCTTATCTATAATAACGGTAAGCTGTGTCTGCGGAGTGCTTCCGTTTTCGTCGGGGTATTGACTGCGGGATGTGTGAAGCACAAGGTATCTTTCATCTTCGTGCATCTCTCCCGATGAAGCATCAAAGGGGACGGAGGTTTTACAGTTACTTATTGAAACCTGACTGATTTTCACAAAGTTTTTATCATAAATAACAATTCTTATTACCTCTCTTGAATTGTCACACATCAGATTTTCCTGCCCAAAAGCAATATAATTAAAATCTTTTCCGAAATACAGCCCACCGAACAGTGGAAGCTCTTTTTGTATGGCAAAGGAATTTTTGAGATTGAAGCTTTCATCGTACGTTTCAATATTTATGTGCTCCGAAATCTCCACCGCCATATATTCGCCGTTCTCGGTTAATGTAAGATGACTTTTGGCAGGTGACGCCCACCTGTCAAAGGTTTCACCTTTTGTAATTACGGATTCATCGGCACTGAGCATTCTTGCCGACTCTGTTTTAACGGCAGTGGGCAGAATTTTTCTTCCCTCTGTGAAAATATTTACGGTGCGTGCACTTTCGTCCCAGGAGTAAGTACCGCAGTGTTTTGCCAGTTCATCTGTGTAAATACAGGTGTATCCGCCTATGTTGAAGCTTTCAACCAATTGTGTATCCACATAGGTTTTTATATCAGAGTATAAAACGTTCATTATGGGAGTTCCCACGGGCTTTGATGAGGTGTCCGTGTCAAAATGGAAAAAATCACGCTGACCGTCTTTTCCGCCCTTGGGGGAAATTGACAGAGCCCTGTCCTGCTCGCTGTAGCTTACATAATATCCTACACCGCAGGCGTTAAGGTTTTCTGCAACCACGGCAGTTCTGCCTGCAATATTAAATGACGGTACGCGTATTCCGTCTATATAAGTGACAATGTCTGTGGAAAGCACCTTTCCGATAACATCGCCCACATTGTATGCAAAGGTGTTTGTAAAGCATGCTCCCGACAGCAAAAGTGCCGAAAGAGCAGAAGATAATATTTTTTTAAAATTCATTGGTATTTCCTCCGAAAAGAATTATTACATCTTATTTTAGCATATAAAAAAAATATCTTCAACTGTTTTAAGGAAAAATTAATAATCATCTAATAAACTTGACTTATAAATACAAAAATGGTAAAATTACTAAGTGAAAGCGAGGTAAAAAACCATGAGCTATGCTGATATCGTATTTAAACAAAATTGTGAGGATATACTAAATCACGGATATTCCGATGAGCTTCTGGAGGTGCGTCCCGTATGGGAGGACGGAGCTAAAGCACATACGGTTAAGAAATTCTGTATTGTGAACCGATACAATCTGCAGGAGGAATTTCCTGTTATTACTTTAAGAAAGACAAATCTTTCTGCCGCAGTAGACGAGCTTTTGTGGATATGGCAGAAAAAGAGCAATAATATAAAAGACCTTTCAAGTCATATATGGGATTCATGGGCTGACGAAAGCGGCTCTATAGGAAAGGCATACGGTTATCAGCTTGGGGTAAAGCATAAGTATAATGAGGGCGAATTTGACCAGGTGGACAGGGTCTTGTTTGACCTTAAAAATAACCCCCAGAGCAGAAGAATTATGACCAATATATATAATCATAACGACCTTCACGAAATGGGGCTTTATCCTTGTGCTTATTCCATGACCTTTAACGTAAGCGGTGACACGCTAAACGCAATTTTAAATCAGCGTTCACAGGATATGCTTACAGCTAATAACTGGAACGTATGTCAGTACGCTGTTTTGGTGCATATGATGGCACAGGTAAGCGGACTTAAAGCAGGGGAGCTCGTTCACGTAATTGCCGATGCACATATTTACGACAGGCACATTCCTCTTGTGGAGGAGATTCTTTCAAAAACTCCTTACGATGCACCCACTTTTGTAATGGATAAATCAATCGATGATTTCTATAAATTTACCGTAGACAGCTTTAAGTTTGAAAATTATAATTTCCATACACTGGGTAAAAAAATTCCCGTTGCTATATAATGAGGTACGTATTATGAAAATGATAGTTTGCGTTTCGGAAAATTGGGGTATAGGGAAGGATAACACGCTTCTTTTTTCACTTCCTCCCGATATGAAATTCTTCCGTGAAACCACCTTGGGCAAGGTTGTGATAATGGGCAGGGGAACTCTTGATTCCTTTCCCGGCGGAAAGCCGCTTAAAAACAGAACTAATGTGGTTTTAACACGTGATAAAAGCTTTGTTAGGGAAGGTGCTGTTGCTTTTAACTCCAAGGAGGAAATCCTCAACTACGTTAAAGAATTTCCCACAGATGACGTATTTGTAATAGGCGGAGGACAGATTTACGAGATGTTCAGAGATGACTGTAACGAAGCTCTTGTTACAAAGGTCAGAAAGACTTGCCCCTGTGACACCTTCCTTTTCAATATAGATGAGGACGCTGACTGGGAGCTTTGCAGTGAAAGCGATTTAATGGATTACGAGGGAACGAAATTCTCATTTTGTGTATACAGAAAAACAAAAAAATCACTCTCTTGACAAATTTGCCAAAGGGAGTATAATACATATACAGAAAGGTGGCTATATTATGTTTTGTCCCAAATGCGGTAAAATCAATCCCGATAATAATAAAGAGTGCAGCGGTTGCAACGCACCTCTTAGTGAAAATGTTGTGAAGTCGCCCTCGAAAAAGGGAAAGGCTTGGAAATTTGTGGCTGTTTTAGCCATAATTGTTATTGTAGTGGCAGTTTTAGTTCTTAGCGGATGCTCAGCACCCGAACAGGATATGTCTTTTTAAAATAAGAGTTTAAGCTAAATGGGGATTAGTTCCCTTATGACATAAGAAGGTGTTTTTTTGAAAAAGGTTAAATCTAATCAAAATAAGGAAAAGGCGGAGGCCTCCCGATTTAAAAGATTCTTTTTGTTTTTGGGAAAAGCACTCAGAGAGCATCCGCTGATTTTTTTCCTTGTGCTCAGTGTAGTTGAAAATTTTACCATAGAAAGCCTGAGCAGGCATAGCGTGGTGGAGGGATTTGAACATATCGTAAGTCACCCCTTGGTGTTTGTTTATAATTCCCTTATCATAATGTTTACCCTATCATTCGCTCTTCTTTTCAGAAGACGTCTGTTCGGAACAGTTTTGTTTTCTATGCCGTGGATTATTTGCGGATTTATAAACAGCGTTATCCTTACCTATAGAGTAACGCCTCTCGGAGCAATAGATTTTCAGATTGCAAGATTCAGCCTGATACTTATGTATCTTAGCCCCGTGCAGCGTATTATGCTGTATGTGGGAGTGGGACTTTTTATCGTTTCAATCATTTCCCTGTGGCTTATGGGTCCCAAGGTTACGGGTAAAATACATTACGGAAAAAATACTGCTGCGATAGCAGGAAGCCTTGCGGCTGTTATGGTTATGACGGGGCTTGCACATCAGTTCAGAATTTTAAGCACTGATTTCGGTAATCTTGTAGGTGCGTATGACAATTATGGCTTTGTATATTGCTTTACCAGCAGTATTATTGATAATGGTATTGATAAACCTACCGACTACAGCCAAGAGGGTATGGAGAAAATTTTAGCAGAGTTTCCCGAAACAACTCCGGCAGAGGAAACGATAAAGCCCGACATAGTCCTGATTCAGCTTGAATCCTTTATTGATGCAAAAAATCTTAAGGATTTGACTTTTTCCGATGACCCTGCACCGATTTTCTCTTATCTTAGGGAAAATTATTCAACGGGGCGTCTGGAGGTACCCTCCTTTGGCGGAGGCACTGCAAACACCGAGTTTGAGGTTTTGACAGGTATGAACCTTGACTACTTTGGTGCAGGCGAATACCCTTATAAAACAATTCTTTTGGAAGAAACCTGTGAAACCATGGCATATAACCTTAAAGAGCTTGGTTACAGTGCCCATGCAATTCATAACCATACAGGTAATTTCTACGACAGAGACAAGGTATATCCCAATATGGGATTTGACAGCTTCCAATCTAAGGAGTACATGTATGATTATGACACTACTCATTATGATTGGTGCAAGGATGCAATTCTCACAAAAGAGATAATGACTGCCCTTAACTATACGGACGAGGAAAACGGCATTACTGCCGATAAACCCAGATTTGTATGGACAGTTTCCGTGCAGGGGCATGGTGCATATCCTACAGAGCCTATTGAGGGCATGGATACGGTAATAAAAATTGATAGCGAGAGCTTTACAGAAGAAGAAATCTGCTCTCTGGAATATTATATAAACCAGCTTTATGAGATGGATATGTTCCTGGGAAATCTTATTGCCGCACTTGAACAGCGGGGAAAGCCTACAATGCTGATTGCATACGGTGACCATCTTCCTGCTCTTAATATACAGCCCAAGGATCTTGAGTCGGGCAATATATACAAAACAGAATATGTAACATGGAACAACTTTGGCTTAGAGAAAAAAGACCGTGACCTTCGCACCTATGAGCTTCAGGGGCAGATTATGCAGCACCTTGGCTATAATAACGGAAATATGGTGAAGCTTCATCAGCTTAAAAGCAGTGAAAACTCCCCACTGTCGGAAAAGGAATTTCAAAGGCAGATTAAGTTTTTGGCATATGATATGCTTTACGGTGATAATTTCCAGTTTGGCGGTGAAAAACCATACGCACCCGTAGATATGAGAATGGGAACGCTTCCCATCACCGTGTCGGGGCTTAAGGTAATGGAAAACATTGCATATGTGCAAGGGGAAGGATTTACCACAAAGAGTAAAATCTTTGTGAACGGAAAGAAGCAAAAAACTGTAATGCTCAGTCAGTACAGCTTGATGGCAAAGGATATAACGCTTAGTCCCGGAGATGAGATAACTGTAGGTCAGTCCTCCAGTAAGAAAGAAGTTCTCAGCTATTCTAACCCCATTATATATGAGGAAGAACTGCATCTGATACCCGGTAGCGAGGAGCAGACAGAAATTAAGAATTGACAAACAAACCGAGTCGATAAAGTCTATGATGGCTTTAAAGGCTCGGTTTTCAGGTTTTTCTTCTCTTTTTAAAAAATTTTGATTTTTTTACTTGACAATTGAGGTTTCATTGGTTATAATAGTCGAGTAGCATATCTGGGTGTAGCGCAGTTTGGTAGCGTGCTTGAATGGGGTTCAAGAGGCCGGGAGTTCAAGTCTCCCCACTCAGACCAAAGCAGGGGAAACCGCCGATTTTAGGCGGTTTTCTTCTTTTTATACACGAGATATACACAAATATTTTGAGCTTCAGGCGTTATAGTTTAGGAGGTTTTCCAATGAATAAATTTGAAGGAATACTTATAACTACCGACCTTGATGAAACGCTTCTTCGGAATGATAAAACCATTTCCGACAAAAACAAGGCGGCAATTGAATATTTCAAGGAAAACGGCGGATTATTTACCTTTGTTACGGGAAGACCGCCTGTGATTGTGGGAGATATATATAATGAAGTGTTGCCCAATGCCCCCATAGGGTGCTTTAACGGCGGCGGCATATACGATATGGCTAAAAAAGAGTATGTCTGGACACAGCCCCTTGACCGTGAAGCCCTCAAGATGGTTGAGTATGTTGACAAAAATCTTCCCGGAATGTCAATACAAATCTGTGGCTTTGAGGACAGCTATTTCTGCAAAATGAACGAATCCTTGATAAGACACAGAGATGTTGCGGGATTTAAGGATATAAGATGCCACTACTACGATGTAAAGGAAACGATTGCAAAGGTGCTTTTTGCCCATGATAATGAAGAGGAGCTTTTTAAGCTTCGTGACATGTTAAATTCACACCCGTTGGCGGAAAAGTATGATTTTATCCGTTCGCACCTTGAATATTACGAAATACTTCCCAAGGGAATGAGCAAGGGCAATCTTGTAATAAAGCTTGCCGATATTCTCGGTATTGATATGAAAAGAACTGTGGCAATCGGTGATAACGACAACGATGTTTCAATGATTAGCTGTGCAGCAGTGGGACTTGCCGTAGCAAATGCCAGCGATGCCGCAAAAAATGCAGCGGACATAATTACTGTCAGCAACGAAGAAGATGCGATAGCAAAGCTTATTTGTGATATTGACGAAGGAAAAATTAAGATTTGAGGTAATAATAATGCAGCAAAGCACAAAAGAAAACAAAATGGGGACAAAGAATATAAATCCTTTGCTTCTGTCAATGGCGATTCCAATGATGATTTCCATGCTTACACAGGCTCTTTACAATGTGGTTGATACCATGTTTGTATCGGGACTGGGGCAGGATGCACTGACTGCACTGTCACTGGCTTTCCCCGTGCAGAATCTGATGATAGCTATAGGTGTGGGAACAGGCGTGGGAACAAACGCACTTTTATCAAGAAGTCTGGGCGAAAAGAATTTCAAAAAAGCAAACAAGGTGGCGGCAAACGGAATCTTTTTGAGCATTGTAAGCACGATGGTGATAATGCTTTTGGGTGTGCTTTTTGCAAAGCCCTATTTTAACTCATTTGGAGCAAGCTCCGCCGTGGCAGAGCAGGGAAGCGGATATCTTGCCGTATGTATGCTTTTTTCAATCGGTCTTTTTGGGCAGACAATGTATGAAAAGCTTTTGCAGTCAACAGGAAAAACCATGCTTAGTATGATTGTTCAGCTTTCGGGAGCAGTTATTAATATTATTCTTGACCCTATTATGATTTACGGATATTTCGGATTTCCGAAAATGGGCGTTTTAGGTGCGGCGGTTGCTACGGTAACGGGGCAGATAGCGGCTCTTTTGCTGGCGATTGTAATTAACCGAAGATATAACAGAGATATTACCATATCAAAAACAGATGTTTTAAAGCCTGATAAGGAAATAATCAAGCGAATTTATTCTGTGGGAGTACCGTCAATTTGCATGGCTTCCATAGGCTCGGTTATGACGGTCTGCATGAATCAGATTATGCGTATTTTCGGTGCGGCAACTGCGGCTACAGGTCAGGCGGTGTTCGGAATATATTTCAAGCTTCAGAGCTTTGTTTTTATGCCTATATTCGGACTTAACAATGGCATGGTGCCGATTGTTGCCTATAACTACGGAGCAAAAAACAAGGAAAGAATCAAGAAAACCATTAAGCTTTCCATTATTTACGCTTGTGCAATTATGCTCATCGGATTTTCCTTGTTTCAGCTTATCCCCGAAAAGCTTCTTATGCTGTTTGACACAGGGGAAAGTGATATGAAAAACATTATTGCAATCGGCGTCCCCATGATGCGATATATTTCGATAAGCTTCCTATTGGCAGGATATTGCATTGTGGCAGGCTCTGTTTTTCAGGCAATGGGAAAAGGCGGACTCAGCCTGATTGTTTCCGTGTGCCGACAGCTTCTGGTGCTTATTCCCGTAGCATTTTTGTTAGCAACAACCACCCGTGATATAACATATATGTGGTTGTCCTTCCCCATAGCGGAGATTGCGTCCATTACGCTTTCGGTTATTTATATGAGAAGAATATATAAGAAAGAAATAAATACTCTTTAATTTTAAGCAAAACGAGGTGTAAAAAGCTGTGCTTTTTACACCTCATCTTATTTTTACGTCTGTTTAGCCTAATAATATATCGCTTATCAGCATTACACAAAAGCCTACCAGCAGGGAATATGTCGCCCCTCGCTCGCTTCCGTGTGCATGGGTTTCGGGAATCATTTCGTCACTTACTACATAAAGCATTGTACCGCCTGCAAAGGCAAGGGCAAAGGGGAGAATAATTTTAGCAATGCTTACCGCATAAAATCCGATGAACGTACCGATAACCTCCACAAGCCCCGTCAGCATGGCAATAATAAAGGTTCTTCTTGCACTGACACCTGCCGAAAGCATGGGTGCGATTATAACCATTCCTTCGGGAATATTCTGCAGAGCTATACCGCCGGCAATAAAAAGAGCCTGTGCACTGTTTCCGCTTCCAAAGCCCACACCTGCCGCAATACCCTCAGGCAGGTTATGAATTGCAATCGCCATGACAAAAAGCAGAACCTTGCTTAAATGCGTTTTGTTATGGGACTCAATATCCGCACCTGCCATTTTATGCAGATGGGGAACAAGCTTATCTATGAGGTTCAGGCACAGAGCACCTGTGAAAATCCCTGCAACGGTAATAAATATACCGTATTTACCACCGTATTCAACCGACGGAAGAATCAGCCCCAGCACAGCCGCTGAAAGCATTACGCCTGCGGCAAAGGCAAGGACTATGTCGGAAAATTTATGAGATATGTTTTTAAACAAAAAGCCGATTAACGCACCGAAAACTGTTGCCCCGCCTACGCCAAGGGCAGTAACAAGGACTAAATTCATAGAAAGCCTTCCTTTCAGACGAAATAAAAAAGAGCATCTTTCACAATGCCCAACATATTCATTATATAATAAAATAAAGCGGTTGTAAATACTATTTTGAAACATCGGGGAAAATTCTCCCTATTACACAAAAAGTGATTTTCATATTTTCAGAAATTGTCAATTGAAAAAGGCTTTTTTTTGTGCTACACTTAAATCAAGGAAAGAGAGGTACACTCCAATGAGAAAGTAAGCTTTAACACTTTTTAAAAGAAGCGGCAAATGAAGATTTGAACCTTGTAAGTGATTGGTAAATAGGTAAATAATTAAAACACGACGGTGATACGTTTAATATAGATTGTTTGGAAGAAAGGAACAAGCAAGGAATGGTTCAAATCAGATAAGCACTTCGATTAAAAAGTACAAAATTCGCCCCTCAAAGCAAAAGTACATAAAAACACAGGTTTTCTCCTTAGAGAATAGAAAAATTCGTGATTAAGTTTTAAAGATGTGATTATGCATTGAGCGGCAGACAAAGAAAGAGAGGATAACAAAAGATGTTAGATATTAAGAGTGACCAGAAGTGACCCTTGGTTGTGTGTAAAGAAATGCAATCAAGGGTCACTTCTTTTTTATTTTAAAAGTCTGAAATCGTTATCAAAATAGCGGTTTTTTTATTTTTGCTATTGCATTTTATTTTTTTATATGCTATAATGTGAAAAGATGTAAAATCGGGAAATTTTCGCATCTTCGTGAAAATTAACACATGCATATTTAAGAAAAGAGGTATGATGGTATGGCAAAGGTAGATTTAACTAAGTACGGTATCACAGGTGTGAAGGAGATTATTCATAATCCTTCCTATGAGGAGCTTTTCGTTGCTGAAACAGATCCTTCCCTTGAAGGCTTTGAAAAAGGTCAGGTAACCGAGCTTGGTGCAGTAAACGTTATGACAGGTATTTATACAGGTCGTTCTCCCAAAGATAAGTTCATCGTAATGGATGAAAATTCAAAGGACACAGTTTGGTGGACATCAGATGAATTCAAGAATGATAACCACCCCTGCAGCGAGGAAGCTTGGGCAGAGCTTAAGAAGCTTGCAATCAAGGAGCTTTCTGATAAGAAGCTTTACGTTGTAGACGTATTCTGCGGTGCAAACGAAGATTCACGCATGGCTATCCGTTTCATCATGGAGGTTGCTTGGCAGGCTCATTTCGTTAAGAATATGTTCATCAACCCCACAGCAGAGGAGCTTGAAAACTTTGAGCCTGACTTTGTTTGCTACAACGCATCAAAGGCTAAGGTTGAAAACTACAAAGAGCTTGGTCTTAACAGTGAAACAGCCGCAGTATTCAACATCACCTCACGTGAGCAGGTTATTCTTAACACATGGTACGGCGGTGAAATGAAGAAGGGTATGTTCTCTATGATGAACTACTTCCTTCCCCTTAACGGCATGGCTTCCATGCACTGTAGTGCAAACACCGATATGAACGGTGAAAACACAGCACTCTTCTTCGGCCTTTCAGGTACAGGTAAGACAACCCTTTCCACAGACCCCAAGAGACTTCTCATCGGTGATGACGAGCACGGCTGGGATGATAAGGGTGTATTCAACTTTGAAGGCGGCTGCTACGCTAAGGTTATTAACCTTGACAAGGAATCTGAGCCTGATATTTACAAGGCTATCAAGCGTAACGCACTTCTTGAAAACGTAACTGTTGACGAAAACGGCGTTTGCGATTTTGCAGATGACAGCGTTACAGAAAATACTCGTGTATCTTATCCCATTGACCATATTGAAAAGATTGTTCGCCCCGTATCTGCTGCTCCCGATGCGAAGAATGTAATCTTCCTTTCTGCAGATGCTTTCGGCGTACTTCCTCCCGTTTCAATCCTTACACCTGAACAGGCTCAGTACTACTTCCTTTCAGGCTTCACATCAAAGCTTGCAGGAACAGAGCGTGGAATCACAGAGCCCACTCCCACATTCTCAGCTTGCTTCGGTCAGGCATTTTTGGAGCTTCATCCCACAAAGTATGCAGAGGAGCTTGTTAAGAAGATGGAAAAGAGCGGTGCAAAGGCATACCTTGTAAACACAGGCTGGAACGGAACAGGTAAGCGTATCTCCATTAAGGACACACGCGGAATTATCGATGCTATCCTTGATGGCTCTATCCTCAAGGCAGAAACAAAGGAGATTCCTTACTTCAACCTTGCAGTTCCCACAGCACTTCCCGGTGTTGATACAGGAATCCTTGATCCTCGTGATACATACAGCGATGCATCAGCATGGGACGAAAAGCCAAAGGATCTTGCGGCTCGTTTCGTAAAGAATTTTGCAAAATACACAGGCAATGAAGCTGGTAAGGCACTTGTATCTGCAGGTCCTCAGTTATAATATAAATTAAAAACAAAATCGGGTATGAAAAAGCTATACTTTTTCATACCCGATTTTTGTA
>JAZQAB010000107.1:0-14407 GCA_045545055.1 Clostridia bacterium
TTCAGCAAGCTGCTCCTCAATGCGTTTCATTATTTGACGAGCTTCATGTTCATTTTTTTCTGTTCGCAAAATATATTGAACTGTTTGAATCTGATTCAATATATCGTGACGAAGCTTGGAAATCTCTGTGAATTTTTCATCTGCAAGAGTATAGTAGCTGTAGTTATGTTCCATTTCTGTTTCTAAATTTTTTAATGCCTGTTGTGATTCCATCAGTTTTCGTGTTCGCAGAGCATTAAAGTAATTGAATACAAGAATGATATATAACAAAAGCTGAAAGAACATTTGTATAAATTGATTGTGTACATTATCTAAAACTGACATATCGCTATAATATATGATGATAGCAATAAAATGGACTAAAACAGCTAAAAACATTATTCCAATCTGTGTAAGATTTTCTTTTATCCATAAATCTTTTCGTTTATATAAAATAATTATCATTAATAAAGCTATAAACCAAAGGTCAGTATATAATAGCATCACAAAACAAAAATGATAAGTAGATGTTATGTTAATAGTATCAGTTGATAGACCGTATACATTTATACAAATTGAAATACTAATAGATTCAAATATCGTATTTATCACCAATAATAATATGAAATTCAAAAAATTACGTAAAACTTTCCCTTTATATAATACAGTTATCATCAATGCTGAATTGCAAGCACGCAAAAATCCTTGTATATCTTGTAATATCGGGAAGAAGGCACAACATGAATAAATAATTGTGACAGCAATCATCCAGATTGTACAAGTAAGACTATATCGGAATTTAGGTTTTGCTATTTGTTCAAGGAAAAATACAGTAACCATAGCTTGAATTATATTATTAATAAGATAGACTGCTCCAATCATAGTTTATCCCCCATAAAATTTATAAATGATTCTCTGGCATAACCAAATTGTTTTTGACTGACAGGTACAGAATTTCCGCAGGTTAACGTAAAATAGTATCTTTGTATCCTTCTGACCATATTAAGATTAACACAGAAGCTATGATGACAACGAATAAAGTAGTTTGGCAGTTGCTTGGCAATTTCTGAAAGCTTTATTCCGCTGACAGTATGTATAATTACTTGATGTAAACCATACACATATATCTTTCTGTATTGATTTTCAATGTATGCAACTTCGTTTAATGGAATGCGGATAATATTATCTTTGGAATTGCTAATGCTAAGATAGTCGTTTTTTATCATACTTCTTTGAAGAATGTGAAGTACACGTTGAACTTTTTCTTCTGTGAATGGTTTTAAAATAAATCCTACAGGAGAAGCTTCAAAGATTTCTTCACAATATTTTATATGAGCTGTTATAAATACAACATATAGATCAGGATTAGCTGATTTCATATCTTTAGCAAATTTTATGCCATTTTCATTATTTTTCAGTTCTATATCTTGAAAAAGAATATCAATTCCTTTTTTTATATGTAATTCAGCTTGCTGTAAACAAGTTGCAATAAGAATTTCATTGCCTTGTGCAAATGACTCTTTGTGTAATAATTCACGAAGCATAAAACAGGCATTTGGATCATCGTCATAAATGAGAATACGCAATAATAGTCGCCGCCTTTCTTTTGCTAATTTATTTCATTATAACACATATAGAATAATGTGTCAAATAGAAATAGAAACATAATTTGTTATACTTAGTGAATATATGTGGCTGTATTTCGATAAATGTAAATCCTCGTCACTATTGCTCCCCCAATTAACTCTTGAATTTTCTATTTTGCTTGGAGAGCAAAATTCTGCGTCAGAAAACCTCACAATACGGCAGTATTCTTTCGGCTTTCTTCCTTGCCTTTTGCTCCCAAAGCTTCATATAATTCTTCAAGAGTTAGTTGGTGGAGCAATACGAAACAAACTGTTTTTCTTAATTTTGACATTTTTCTTGTTAAAATTGCAAAAATATTGAATTGCAAATGTCAAAAATGCTATAATTTATTAAGAAATAAGTGTTTATTGTATACACTTGTTTTAATGTCAGTTTGAGTACTGGCGTAGTATTAATTAAAGGAGATGTTGATCTATGATTAGCAAAATAACACTTTTAAAAAGAACGCTTTCGTTTGTTGTATCATTGACGATACTGTTTACGTCAGGACTGTTCAAAACCAATATCAATATGATGGCGGTTGATTATGAGTATGCAATGTTTCCGGGAAGCACCCTGAAAGTAACACAAGGAGCTTTTAACGAGTATAATGCATTTTCACACAGTAAGCAAAACGCATTCGATCTAGGTGGAAACAACAACTATGCTGCACCGTTTTCTGGTACAATCACAAAAATTTATAAGGATTTCAATGCAGTAGTTCTGCAAAGCGATGATAAAGTATATTGGGCTAATGGAGTGCTTGATTATATGTCTGTATGTTTTGTTCATGATAATGATATATCTAATTTAAGTGTTGGCACACATTTAAAGCAAGGAGAAGTTTTTTATCAGCCTGGTGTTAAAGATCCGAATGGAACAACTACAGGCACTCATCTGCATTTGTGCGTTAACAAAGGAAAAACAAATGCTGCAATTCCTTATTTTAGCGGAGATACTCGACCTAATGAAGCACTTTATATAACTGATGATACTGTTGTTAAACAGACTGGCAATTATAAATGGACGATAAAAAAAGACGCTACTCTTTCGTCAATTACAATAAATCCTGATTCTATTGGAACTATGTACGAGGATGGAAGTTCGTTTAATTCCCAAGGGCTCACTTTAACAGCAACATATAGTGACGGTTCGACTAAAACAATAACAAATGGATATACGATAAGTGATATTAACCTTTCAACAGTTGGTAAAGAGGTGCTAACTGTATCATATGAAGGTAAAACGGCAATTGCAAATATTACTGTTCAGGATTTATTTAAGGGCAACGGTACAGCAGAAAGTCCATATCTCGTTAATAATGCATCGGATTTAAAAATGGTTGCTGACATGACAAACAATGTAGCTGCTAATGCTTGCTATGGAAATGCTTATTATAAGCAGACTGCTGATATTGACTTAAGTGAATATACAAACTGGACTCCAATAGGTATATACCTCGATCGCAATACTGTCTTTAATGGCAGTTACGATGGAGCTTACCATAGAATTTCTAATCTTAATGTTAATTATGAGAATATATATGCAGGTTTATTTGGAAGAATTAATTACACATCTACAACAAATGCTGTTGTAAAAAATCTTAGTATAAATGGTTCAGTTGCAGGAACAAAAGATTGCACAGGCGGTATTGTAGGTGAAGTAGGTTATGGTGCAACAATTGAAAATTGTGATTTTACTGGAACTGTGGGCGGATTAAATCTTGTTGGAGGTATCACAGGAAAGATACAATGTGGAGGAACTATCTCAAATTGTTATGCAAATGTTGAAGTAACGGCTACCGATGGCAACGCTGGTGGAATTGTTGGTGGTATTCTTGTTGGAGCGAGCGAATATTCAACTGATGCAACAATAAGTAATTCTTATTTTGTTGGAAAGGTTTCAGGAAAAGGAATAGGCGGTATATGCGGTTTACAGACAATTCAGACAACAAAGGATTGTATAGTTACATATACAAATAACTACTATCTCAATTCAGCAGCTACAGGCGGAGTTGCAGGAGTTGCTCAGGCAGGTTGCACAGGTCTTATTTCATCTCAATTAAAGACAATTGCAACTGACCTCGGCAACCCATTTGTAGATAATGCAGATGATTCACTTAATAACGGCTACCCTGTATTCGAATGGCAGATTGAAACTTCTGACGAAAGAATGTCGGGTGACGCCAACAACGACGGCACGATAGACCTTAAGGACGTTGTAATAATACGCCGTTATGTGGCTGGCGGTTGGGATGTTGAACTTAATCCAGAAGATGCCGATGTAAACTATGATAATGAGGTAGACTTAAAGGATGTTGTACTTATCAGACGCTATATCGCAGGCGGCTGGAATGTAGAATTGGCATAAAAAGGAGCAAAAAATGAAGAAAATACTTTCATTAATTCTTTCGTTTACAATGGCAATGCTATGCTTCAATGTAAATATGTCATCTTCTAATGCAGATGCCAAGCATTACAATTGCCGATGTTACAGGTGAAGCAGGTGAAACAGTTGATGTTGAAATTGAAATCAGCAACAACCCAGGAATTATTGCTATTAGCTTTGATGTTAAGTACGATGCAAGCAAGATAAAGCTTGTAAAGGCAGAGAACAAAAAGCTTCTCGGTACATCAACATCAGTATTTGGCAATGACTTATCAGCAAACCCATACAGACTTTGCTGGGATGACCTCTTTGACAGTAATGTCAACAAGCCAAAAGGCAACCACAAAGCAAAATGTAGAATCAAATTCGATAAAAAACGAGCCGTCAGAGCATTTTATAAATGTACTGACGGCTTTGTAATTTATAGATGTTTATATTGCGGTAATATGAGCTACCTACAAATTTTCGTTTTGTAGGAGCCGTATGTGAAGAAAAATATAAATATACAATATTCCGCTTAACACTATATTTTTTGAGAGTACGTGTCAACTGTCATTAACAACTGAGCATTTAGTATGAGATAATTTTTGTTATTTTATTGCAATTTTACAATTTTTATGATATAATTAAAATGAATTATTATGTATATTCAAAAAGGAGAACTACCATGGCTGATATAAAAAAAGAACAAGAACGTGATGAACTTCACAGAGCAATATGGAGCATTGCCGATGACCTCAGAGGCAGCGTTGACGGCTGGGATTTCAAATCCTATGTCCTCGGAACAATGTTCTACCGATTTATTTCCGAAAATCTTACTTCATACATAAACAAAGGCGAGTGGGAGGCAGGTAATCCAGATTTCAACTATGCCGATATGTCCGATGCTGATGCTGAGGAAGCAAGAGCAGGACTTGTGGAAGAAAAAGGTTTCTTCATTCTCCCGTCAGAACTGTTCTGCAACGTATGCGAGAAAGCAGAGGACGATGAAAATCTCAATGAAACGCTTGAAAAAGTGTTCACTTACATTGAAGAATCTGCAAAGGGTACTATTTCCGAAAACAGCTTTTCAGGTCTGTTTGATGATTTCGATGTAAACAGCAACAAACTTGGTGCGACTGTAGCAAAGCGTAACGAAAAGCTCGTAAAGCTCCTTAACGGTGTGAAGGATATGTCACTTGGCGATTACAAGGATAACACAATAGATGCTTTCGGCGATGCTTACGAATACCTTATGACAATGTATGCCTCCAATGCAGGCAAAAGCGGCGGTGAATTCTATACTCCGCAGGAAGTTTCAGAATTGCTCACACGTCTTGCAACTGTTGGCAAATCCGAGGTAAACAAGGTCTATGACCCTGCCTGCGGTTCGGGTTCGCTTCTGCTGAAAGCATCGAAAATTCTCGGCAAGGACGGTGTTCGTCAGGGTTATTTCGGGCAGGAAATCAACATCACAACCTACAACCTCTGCCGTATCAATATGTTCCTGCACGATATTGATTACGATAAATTCGACATCGCCTGTGAAGATACGCTCACAGCTCCGCAACATTGGGATGATGAGCCGTTTGAAGTTATCGTTTCAAATCCACCTTACTCTATCAAGTGGGTGGGCGATGACGATGCAACACTCATCAACGACCCTCGTTTTGCTCCTGCCGGTGTACTTGCACCAAAGTCAAAGGCTGACCTTGCGTTCATTATGCACTCGCTCTCATGGCTTGCAAGCAACGGCACAGCAGCAATCGTCTGCTTCCCCGGAATTATGTACCGTGGCGGTGCAGAGCAGAAAATTCGCAAGTATCTCATTGATAACAACTTCATCGACTGCGTGATTCAGCTCCCTGCAAATCTTTTCTTTGGCACATCTATCGCTACCTGTATTATGGTGCTGAAAAAGGGCAAGCAGGACAGTAAAACTCTCTTTATTGACGCTACAAACGAGTGCGTTAAGGTGACGAACAATAACAAGCTGACAGAAGAAAACATCGCCCGTATTGTTGAGATTTTTGAAAAGCGTGAGGATATCGACCACATCGCACGCCTTGCAAGCTTTGAGGAGATAAACGAGAACGACTATAATCTTTCTGTTTCCACTTATGTTGAGGCTGAGGATACCCGTGAGGTCATTGACATTACAGAGCTGAACAAGCAAATTGCAGAAATCGTTGCAAGAGAACAGGTTCTGCGTAATGAGATTGATAAGATTATTGCGGAGATTGAGGGATGATTAGTATTAATATGAATTCTCTTTGGAGCGATGAAACTGAGAAAATTGTAAAAGGTATTTCAGAAGCAACAAACAATATTATTGAATATCGAAATAATCCCAATACCTCAAAGAATATGTTTTGTGAACTCATAGAGGATATTACGACAGTTTGCGATTCGTGGACAGGCAAAACATATGTAGGCAGTCCTAAAAAAGATGCTTTAAAAAATGCTTATCAAGCCTTTTATGAAGAACTTATGCAGTTGCTTATTGATATGAAAGACAGCAAAAAGAGGTTTGAAAGAAAAACTGCCAATGCGATGCTTTTCAGGGGAACAATTTATCGCTATCTTGGAACCAGTAATTGCTTAAACAAAAAAACTGTAAAACCTGAATTCAATGACATTTATGTATCATGGAGCAAATGCCCGAATAATAGCTATCTTTTAAGCAAGCTTTATGGAACAGTTACTTTTATGACTTGTCAGATTTCAGAACCCCTATATGGCATAGATTTAGAGGCTTTGGGGTGTTCAAGGGGCGATGAAAAAGAAGTGGTCTTTCCCACAATTGAAGAGTACATAACAGATATTGAATATATTGAAGAGGAAGAAGAGGTCGAGGACGATGACCAAACTTGAAAAACTGATAGAAGAACTTTGCCCGAATGGGGTGGAGTATAAAACGCTTGGAGAAATAGCGAGCGATATTTATAGAGGTGCAGGCATAACCAGAAATCAGGTAACAGAAGTTGGCACTCCCTGCGTTCGATATGGAGAGATATACACAACTTATGGTATTTACTTTGATAAATGTGTATCTCACACCGATGAAAACTTAATACAGAGCAAGAAGTATTTTGAATATGGAGATATTCTTTTTGCTATAACTGAAGAGAGCGTTGAGGATATAGCAAAATCCACTGCTTATGTAGGAAATGAAAAGTGCCTTGCGGGCGGTGATATTGTTGTTATGAAACATAACCAAAATCCAAAGTATTTATCCTATGTGCTTTCCACAACAACAGCTCGTATTCAGAAAAGTAAAGGCAAAGTAAAAAGTAAAGTAGTTCATTCAAGTGTTCCTGCAATTAAAGAAATACGAATCCCCCTCCCACCCCTCGAAGTTCAAGCCGAAATTGTAAGAATACTTGACAATTACTCAACAAATGTTACTGCCTTACAGCAAGAACTTGAAAAAGAGCTTACAGCGAGAAAGAAGCAGTATGAGTATTATCGTGATAAGCTGTTAAGCTTCGGTGTCCTCGGAGGGGCAAGTGAGTGTGAATGGAGGACTTTGGGGGATGTTTCAACTATTGTCCGTGGTGCTTCACCACGTCCAATAAAGAAATTTATAACTAATTCTGAAAAGGGCGTTCATTGGATAAAGATTGGCGATGTATTACCAGATTCAAAGTATATTACTGATACTAATGAAAGAATCACCGAGGACGGTGCAAAAAAATCAAGATGTGTTCATAAAGGTGATTTTATTCTTTCAAATTCAATGAGTTTTGGTAGACCGTATATTTTACAAATCGATGGCTGTATTCATGATGGTTGGCTTTCAATAAGTAATTTTGAAAATTACGTCACTGCTGATTATTTATACTACACTCTTACTTCGACACAAATCCAACATGAAATGAAGAAAAAAGCTTCATTTGGTGGTGCTGTTCAAAATTTAAACTCTGATATAGTGAAAGGGATTGAAATCCCTATTCCATCAATTGAAGAACAAGAACGTATCGTCAAAATCCTCGACCGCTTCGACAAACTCTGTAACGATATTTCCGAGGGCCTACCTGCCGAAATCGAAGCAAGACGGAAACAGTATGAGTATTATAGAGATAAACTGCTTACATTTAAGGAGCTGACTGTATGAGCGACTTTAAAATGATAATGGAAATGCCCGAAAGCACCGTTGTTGCCGAATACGAGCCACAGAAAACCCGTTCGGGTGCCTACCAGAGCGAAGCGGCACTGGAGCAGGCTTTCATTGAAATGCTGACACAACAGGGCTATGAATATGTACAGATACACAAATCTGATGACCTCGTTGCAAATCTCCGCAGACAGCTTGAAAAGCTCAACAATTTTACGTTCACAGACGATGAATGGAAACGCTTTTTCTCGCAGAATATCGTCAATTCCAATCACGGTATCGAGGACAAGAGCCGTATTATTCAGGAAGATAATGTGCAGGTGCTTAAACGTGATGACGGTACAAGCAAGAACGTGACGCTCATCGATAAGAAGAACATCCACAACAACTATTTACAGGTAATTAATCAGTACACCGAGAAAAAGGGAAACTATGACAACCGCTATGATGTGACGATTCTTGTCAATGGTTTTCCCCTTGTGCATATCGAGCTGAAACGCCGTGGCGTTGCCATAAAAGAAGCATTCAATCAGATTGAGCGTTATCAGCGTGACAGCTTCTGGGCGAATACGGGGCTGTATGAGTATGTGCAGATTTTCGTTATATCTAACGGTACGCATACGAAATATTACTCAAACACAACTCGTCATAGTGCAATCAAAGAGCGTGACGGCAAGCGTAAATCCAAGAAAACAAGCAACAGCTTTGAGTTCACTTCGTTCTGGGCGGATGCGAATAATAAGACTATCCCCGACCTTGTGGACTTCACAAAGACATTCTTTGCAAAGCATACTTTGCTGAATATCCTGACAAAATACTGTATTTTCACAAGCGAAAAAATGCTTATGGTTATGCGTCCGTATCAAATTGTGGCAACGGAACGCATACTCAACAGAATTGAGATTTCAACCAACTATAAACGTATGGGACAGCTTGATGCTGGCGGTTATATCTGGCATACAACGGGCAGCGGAAAGACGCTGACTTCGTTTAAAACTGCACAACTTGCTTCAAAACTTCCGTCAATTGAAAAGGTGTTGTTTGTCGTTGACCGTAAAGATCTTGACTATCAGACGATGAAAGAGTATGACCGCTTTGAAAAGGGTGCTGCAAACGGCAACAGAAGCACAGCGGTTTTACAGCGACAGCTTGAAAACAAGGACAGCAAGGGAAATCAGCACGATTACAGGATTATCGTAACTACAATTCAGAAGCTTGACAATTTCATCAAGAAAAATCCGAGTCACCCGATTTATAACAGCCATATTGTTATGATATTTGATGAGTGTCACCGCAGCCAATTCGGTGATATGCACATCAGCATTACAAAGCGATTCAAGAATTATCATATTTTCGGATTTACGGGTACGCCTATTTTTGCGAAAAACGCAGGCAACGGCAAAAATCCGAAGCTTCGCACTACGCAACAGGCTTTCGGTGATAAGCTGCATACTTATACTATCGTAGATGCCATTCACGACAGAAATGTTTTGCCGTTCAGAATTGATTATATTGATACTATAAAGAATAAAAAAGACACAAAGGACAAGAAGGTAGAGGCTATCAATACGGATTCCGCAATGCTTGCACCACAGCGTATCAGCGAGGTTGTAACATATATCCTTGAACACTTCGACCAGAAAACTAAACGTAACAATGGGTTCTATACCTTCAATAAGTTGACGAATATCGCAGATGTAGCGAAAAATCAGCTTATTGATGAGAAGAAGCAGTCGATGCGTCTGAATGGATTTAACTCGATTTTTGCAGTATCTTCTATTGAAGCGGCAAAGCTATATTATACGGAGTTCAAGCGACAAATGGAAGATAATCCTGCTTTGAAGCTGAATATCGCTACGATTTACAGCTACGGACAGAATGAGGAAGATCCCGACGGATTTCTTGATGATGAAAATTCTGATGATACAAGCGGACTTGATGTTACATCGAGAGAATTTCTGGAACGTGCGATTAAGGACTACAACGAAACATTCAATACGGCATATGATACTTCTGCGGATAAATTCCCGAATTATTACAAGGATTTATCTTTAAGAATGAAAAACAGGGAAGTTGATTTGCTGATTGTTGTCAATATGTTCCTGACAGGCTTCGATGCAACCACGCTGAATACTCTGTGGGTGGACAAGAATTTGAAAATGCACGGTCTGATTCAGTCCTATTCAAGAACAAACCGTATTCTCAATTCGATTAAGACGTTTGGTAATATCGTTTGTTTCCGTAACCTCGAAGAAGAAACCAATGATGCGATTGCACTCTTTGGTGATAAGGAAGCAAGCGGAATGGTGCTGCTGAAATCCTACATGGATTATTATTACGGCTATGACGAGAACGGCAAGCACCAGAAAGGCTATGAAGAACGAATAGCCGAACTTTTGCTGAAATATCCTCTTGGCACGGATATTATCGGTGAAAAGGCAGAAAAGGATTTCATTGTGCTGTTCGGCAATATCCTCAGACTGCGTAATATTCTTTCTACCTTTGATGAATTCACCGAAGAAGCAGCGATACTTCTGCCGATAGATTTTCAGGATTATACAGGTATTTACAATGATTTGCATGATAAGTATCGTCGTGATATAGATAAGGATAATATTGATGATGATATTGTCTTTGAAATGGAACTTGTAAAGCAGATTGAAGTGAATATTGACTATATCCTCATGCTCGTTGCAAAGTATCACGAAAGCAACTGCGAGGATAAGACAATCCTTGCTTCTATTGACAAAGCTATTAAATCCAGTCTGGAGCTTCGTTCTAAGAAAGAACTTATCGAAAGCTTTATTGCCACAATTACAGTTAAAACAGATGTAGACAAAGATTGGGCAGCGTTTGTTAAGGAGCAGCAGAAATCAGATATTGAAACTCTCATTGCAGAAGAAAGGCTCAATGCTGAAGAGTTGAGAAAATATCTGTTAAACGCATTCCGTGACGGTCAGATTAAAACAACCGGAACAGATATTGATAAGATAATGCCTCCTGTATCTCGCTTCGGCGGTGGTGCAAGAGCTGAAAAGAAGCAATTAGTTATTGATAAACTGAAAGTATTCTTTGAAAAATATTACGGCTTGGTTATGGAATTTAATTAGTGAACCTCTAAAAAAAACCTCCTTTGAATTCTAATTCAGAGGAGGGGCTTTTTTATATGCTCTTCAAGTAATATTCTCTGGCTTTTTTTTCGTCGCCTATTTCTATATAAATAGCGGCAAGATTGCCATATATAATCTTTGTGTTAGGGTGTTTTTCACCTAATACCTTTTCAAATATATCTTTTGTTTTATTGATGTACTCCAGAGCCTTATTGTAGTCGCCCATACTGTAGTATGTCGAACCAATATTATTATAAGATGTGGCTGTGTAAGGATGAAGTTCACCAAGAACTTTTTCACGTATATTTAAAGCTTTCTCATAAAACTCCAGAGCCTTATTGTAGTTGCCCATACTGTCGTATACACCACCGATATTATTATAAGATGTGGCAGTTGAAGGGTGTTCTGTACCAAGAAGCTTAATTTTAACATTTAAAGCCTTCTCATAAAACTCCAGAGCCTTATTGTAGTCGCCTATCTTGTCGTATACACTACCGATATTATTATAAGATGTGGCTGTGTAAGGATGAAGTTCACCAAGTATATTTTTAACTATATTTAAAGCCTTCTCATAAAACTCCAGAGCCTTATTGTAGTCGCATATCTTGTTGTATACAATACCGATATTATTGAGTAGTGTGGCATAATCTTTATGTTCTGATTTGTTGAAACTTTTAGCAACTGCAACGGAATGAGTAATAAGCTTGTTCCATACAGATATCCCGCTTCCTTTTTCGATTGAATACTTTAACTCATCAATAATTTTATTTACTAGTTCCTGTGCAAATTCAAACTCGGCAGGGTATTTATAACGAACAACTTCGGAAATAACAGGGTGAATGCTGATTTCATTATTTTCATCTTCTTTAAGCCAGCCTTTAGCTATTAACTCATTTACTGGATTGAGATTATCAAGGCTAAACCAGTTTTTAAGTACTCGCTTTCTTATTGGCTCGTTTGGGGCATGAAGTGAAAAGAGTCTTAATGCTTCAAGCAGTTTTTCGTCAGGAGTAATTGTTGTTATATCAAAAATTTTTGCAAGGTGTTCAATAAAAATCTCATTTGTAACATCATTGCCATGTCTGCCGTCAACTTTTTCACTTATTCCTGCAAGACTAAATCCGTTATCTATCAACATCTTGTGAAGTTCTTCTGCTGTTAAATCTGAACTTTTCTGTGTTTTTGCAAGAAGTTCAACTGTCTGCGTGTGATAATCAGCAAGTATTAGTATTTTTTCGATGTATTCAACACTTTCACGGGAGTTGTCTTTACTGTATTTTTGATAAATTTCAAGACATTTTTCAGGCGGAAGCTTTTTTACTTCAAAAGGATGAAATGATGTAATTCTGTTTTTTCTCGATGTCATAATTATACGACAGGCAAGTCCGCTGAGTTCAGCAGCTTCTCTATCGGAAATATCGTTGGCATTATCCACGAACAGCAAAAGTTTGTTACCCAACTCGTCTATACGACTTTTTACAGCTTGTATGTATTTAGTTGAGTCTTTTTCTTCAACACCCTTGAAATTACCTAAAAGTGAGTTTTTAAGGTTATCGTGATAATTTATCCAACCAATATATTCTACACCGTCAACAGCATTATCGCAGTAGTACCAGAATAAATGACGGCATATTTCTGTTTTGCCAATACCGCCCATACCGTTCATTAAGACAACTTTCTTGGTTTTGGCTTTCTCTTTTATATCCTCAATATCGTTTTCACGTCCAATAAATACTGTTGAAGTGCCTGAAGGGGAAGATGTTGTTATTATTTTGTTATTAAAAACATTTTTACGGTTTATAGCATCAATAATTTCTTCTTTACTTTTAGTAATCGTATCACGAGTTTCCTCAAATTCTTTTTGTATTGTATTATTAATATCATTTAATATTTTTTCGAATGCGTTAATATCCTTACAATTTCGCATTGCCCAATAAGTGGGTGCTAAATCAGTATTATCAGTTATTTCTGTTATAACATTTTTTAATATTTCGTCTGCAACTTTAATGACCGTATCTTGGTTTGTATTTTTGGTATCTAATTTAAGAATTTCTTTTATTGTTTGTGGTGATAAATAATTTACTACTCCATTTTCATCACAATTGTTTTCACTAATTTCATTTTCATGTTCATTACAAAGAAAATAATACCGTCTGAAATGCTCATATTCTGGAACAAAACATTCATCCCCGATTGTTCCCTTTTTTAGTACATCTTCGACTTTTTTGTTATAAATTTCATTAACACTTGCGAAGTAACCTTCTCTTACGTTGAATTTATCTTTAATTTTTTCACAGAAAACAGAAAATCCTACTTTTGACGGAATACACAAAGTTGCAACCCAGTAAGGAATCGTTTCAGGGAAAAAAGCTGCTAAAATAAGACCGGCACCAGATGTAATAATTGCTTTTGTTGTTTCTGTTGCAATTTCGCCTAATATTTGAATAGCTTTTTTTCAGTTCAATATTGACTTTGAAGATGTAGAGTTTGTTGTATCTGGCGGTAAAGTTAACATTGGCACAGTAACAACTACAACAAAGGCTACAACCACTACAACAAAACCCACAACAACTACAACGATCACAACTACCACTACAACAACTACTACAAAAATTACAACTACAACAACTGTAATCAATCCTGCAACTGATGCAATGCTTTCAATTTCAGATGTTACAGGTGAAGCAGGCGAAACAGTTGAAGTTGAAGTTGAAATCAGCAACAACCCAGGAATTATCGCAATTAGCTTTGATGTTGAATATGATTCACGCAAGTTGAAGCTTGTAAAGGCTGAGGACAAAAAGATTCTCGGTACATCAACAGCAGTATTGGGCAAGGATTTATCTGCAAATCCCTACAGACTTTGCTGGGATGATCTTTCAGATAGCAACAATGAGCAGAACGGCGTATTAATAATTATCTGGACTTTAATCCATTTCAATGAGTAAGATTAGTTGCCATGATCGCATAAAATATTATATCTGAATATATTTGAATATCAAGGCTAAAATGCACGCTAAAGCGGCCTTGACATTCAAATATATTCATGATTTTTTACAATTAAGCGATGATGTGTTATACTGAAAGAGCAGTCGACAAACACCCAAAAATCTGGTAGAATATAAATAAGAAAACCAGAAAGGGAAAGAAAAAATGAAGTACAGTAAAGAATTCAAAGAAGAGGCGTTAAAGCTCTCAGATGAGATTG
>JAZQAB010000108.1:0-15265 GCA_045545055.1 Clostridia bacterium
TTTGTACTTTCAGCTATCGTTTTTCATAATAATTTTCCTTTACAATTTTTAAATCGGGGTCTTAGGGGTGAAACCCTTAACAAGCTGTTGTACTTTGACGGGGATTTTGCAAAAATGTCCGACAATGTACCTTGCTTGCTACTCTTCAATGGCATCCTTATCGAATGCCGTCATTTTCATAAAATTTTGCTTTTTGTTCAGACTTTTTAAAACGACTTTGAGCCTGTGGCTAATCAATTTTTTAGCCTCGCACTTGCTGATATTATCTTAATGCACTCGAAATTTAAATACAGGTCTTTTCAATCAAATTCGTTTGGATAAATAAATCGAAGTTTTAAATATAGGGCATCTCTAAAAACTCGTTTGATTAAAGAAAAAGCAGATAGGTATGGCAACTGCAAGGAAACCTTCCGCAGGCGTGCCGCCGCACTCCAAGGGAGGTTGACACAGTAGATGTCGTGCATAGCCGCTTTTTCTCAAAAGGGGTTTTTAGAGATGCCCTATAATTTTCCTCGGTGTAAGTTGTGGAACTGAAAATTGAATTTATTACAAAAATTGTTGCGCTCTGCGAATAGATTTTTTCTTTCAGATGTTGTATAATTATATCATAAAGCTGTGAAAATACTCATTCGGTGTTTTGAGGAAAACATCTGAACTTTACAGCACATCGTGAGGGTAAGAGAAAAGAGAAAGCGATGCCCTCAATCCGATGCATAGATAGAGAGAAGCAAAGGAAAAATTCGCTATGAATAAAAAAAGAACACTTGCGGAAATGAATGAGCAATATAAAGATAAGCCATTCAAAGAATCCGTGTATGAGATTGACGGCAAACTTTATGCTGTCACAAGTCACTTTGTCGGCGAAAAAAATGTTGACAAGGTGCTTTTTGATATTGCTTTCAGAAAAGCGTTTGAAGAATCCGAAAATAGTAAGTTATTGTAAAAAATATCTTGCCATATTCGGACTTCTGCGCTATAATAAATGTATACCGAATATGGCTGCTTTACTGAAAGGAGTTATTATGAAAAAGCAGTCAAGCTATAATGTTGGAATTTATGTTCGTTTATCACAGGAAGATGAACGTAATGGAGAATCTCTTTCAATCGAAAATCAAAAAAGAATGCTTACTGAATATGTGAGCAAGCAGTTTGATTGGAATCTTATTGGTATTTATGAAGATGATGGCTATTCGGGAACAACTTTTGACAGACCGGGAATCCAACATCTGCTTAACGATGCTAAAACAGGAAAAATCAATCTTATTCTTGTGAAAGACCTTTCACGTTTTGGGCGTAACTATATTGAGGTCGGACAATATGTTGACTACATATTTCCGTCTTACAATATTCGATTTATTGCATTGAGTGATAATATAGATACACTTAATAGAAATAGTGTAGCACTTGAAATGATGCCCATTGTGAATTTATTCAATGAATGGCACGCAGCAAGCACTTCAAAAAAAATTCGTGCTGTAAAGCTTTCAAATGCAAAACAAGGAAAATATACTGCCTCTGTTGCAGCTTACGGATATATTGCAGGAACAGATGAAAATCGCACTCCGATAATTGATGAAAACACAGCTCCAAATGTCCGTAGAATTTTTATAATGCGTTCTGAGGGTGCAAGTTCACCACAGATAGCAAAAGCACTTAATAATGATAGCATCATCACTCCCTCTGATTACACATATCAGCGATTGGGCAAACCTAATCCATATATTTCTACGCATTTATGGAGTGCAGGAATGGTTCGTGACATTTTAAAAAATCCGATTTACGTAGGTACTATTGTAGGTCAAAAATACACAACCGTTTCATACAAAAATCACAAGAAATATATCCGTGATGAATCAGAATGGATTACGCTTGAAAATGCTTTTGAGAGCATAATTTCAAAGGATTTATGGGATAAGGTACAAGAGGTGAATAACTCTGTGAGCCGTGGAAAAACAACAAGAAAAGGTGAGATATTGCCGCTTTGCGGTTTGATGTATTGTGCGGATTGTGGTTCTAAACTGAAAAAATGCACATCTACGCATACTACAAAAGCTAAAGGAAAACATCAGCTTGTATCATATTCCTGCAATAATTACGCAAATCACGGAAAGAATTTCTGCACATCGCACCATATTATGCAGAATCTCATTGAGGAACTTGTTTTAGCGGATATAAAAACAAATGCACAGTTGGTAATTGAAGATGAAAAATCCGCAAGAGAAATGTATCTCACACAAAAAAATGCACTATATTCCAAACAAAGTGCAGAAGATACTAAATTATTAAGCCAATACGAATCTCGTATGAATGAACTTGAAAAAATCATCAGTAAAACTTATGAGGACAAAATCCTTGAAAGAATACCTGATGATTTGAGTACAAAAATGCTTAAAAAATACCTCGATGAGCAAAAAGTTCTTTCTGAAAAAATTGCAGAGATAAAGAAATCACAAGCTAATGTTGATAATGACGAAAAGAATATTGATGAATTTATCAACAGATTGAAAAAATATTACGATGCACCTATTCTCACACGTGAAATGTGCCTTGAACTTATTGAATATATCGTGGTTTATGAGCGTCCCGAAAAGCATGGTACACCTCGTAAAGTTGAAATCTACTACAAATTTATGAGTAATAAGCTTGCGGATAGCAGAAATCTCCTGTTACCGCAAAATAATGTAAGTATAAACAATTGAATCTGTCTACCTTTTTGTTGGCTAACTACTGTTACCCAGTTATCAAAATGTTGTAATCCTTTTGATTTAAGATAATCATATTCAAGATAACGCATCATTGTGTGCAGTTCTGTTACGGAATTGGAAAGCGGCGTACCCGTTGCAGCACTCTAATATCAATTTTGGCGGTCGATTTTGCATTACTACAACAGATGCTATTTACGTAGTATCTGTTGTTTTTATATTGAAATATCTCAATATCTATGCTATAATATAAGGGGATTGTTAAATTACGTTTCATTGTTAAAAATATCTAATTTTCGTCTTTGGTTAAAGTGCTGTTTTTTTTTTTTTTGAGTATTGATTTTTCTGTTAATTTATGATAAAATATATATAATGATGTTTTTTGAAAGGAAAAATCGATGATAAATTGTTACTTATCTGTTCTTGAAACCGACGAGGACAAGAACCAATTTGAAGAGCTTTACTTAAAATATAAGAAAAAGATGTATTCAATTGCATATGGCATTTTGAACAATGTAGAGGATTCAGAAGATGCGGTTCATCAGGCATTTTTAACAATTGCTGACAATTTTTCAAAAATCAAGGAAATTTCGTGTCAGGAATTGCCCTCTTATATTGTTATTATTATAAAGAGGGTTTCTATTAATCAGTACAATAAAAACAAACGTGCTGCTGAAAACCTTGCTGAACTGGATGAGAATACACCATCTGTTGATGCAGATCTACTTGCAAATTACAATTATGAGCAACTGCTCGGTGTAATTTTAAGTCTATCTGACATCTATAAGGAAGTATTATACCTTTACTATATCAATAGCTTTACCACAAAGGAAATATCCAAAATGCTTGAAATTTCAGACGACAACGTATGGAAACGAATAGAACGAGCAAAAAAACTTCTCAAAAGAAAATTGGAAGAAGGTGAGTAAAATGTATGAGGATAATTTCAGAAAAGCGTTATTTGATGCATTAACTCCCGAATACGAGAAAATTCTTCACGATGCCTCTGATGATCATGTATTCTCTCCAAAGTTTGAGCGTAAGATGTACAAACTTGTTAAACGTCGTAACAAGCCGTATTATAATTTAATTAATACGCTCGGAAAGCGTATTGCCTGCATTGCAGTGATAATTTTTGTTGCATCATCGGTTACGGTTTTAAGTGTAAAGGCTTTAAGAGAAGCTGTTGCAAACTTCTTTATTGATATATACGAAAAATTTTCTACTGTTCAGTCTGTTGACGATACCGATGTACCCGTAACAATCGAGGAGGTATATGGTATTACTTCCGGATTAGACAACTTTAAAATCGTTTATGAAGAGAGTGGCACGACTTGGCGAGGTATAACATATGTTAATGATAATCAAGTAGTTAATTATTCTCAGTATACTTTGGAAGGATATAAAATGAACATAAATACTGAGGAAACAGAAACATTTACTGTAGATATAAATGGAATAGAAGCAATATGCTACTTTGATAATAATGATTACTGGAATGTTATATGGAATAATGCAACGTACATAATTAAAATCAGCACAAACATTAGTAAAGATGCACTAATTGACATGGCGGAATCTGTGCAAAAGGTAGAATAAAAAATTTTTTTGAAAATAAGTGTCAGGAATTAACCTCCTAATTTGTTATTATTTAGTGAACGGACAAACAATCACGTTCATATCACGAAGATAATAACAGTTAGGAGGTGATTTTTATGTATAGGAAGATTATAGCTACGCTCTCGGCATTCGTTATGGTTACTTCTTTAATATCAGCAACTACAACGTCGTATGCTGCTGTTATTCCACCTGATTCACCATCATATTCGTACACAAATGATTGTAATGTTAGTTTATCAATATCAAACCAAAAGGCAACTTGTGAAAGTACACTTACAGGATACTATAACGAGACCACAAAAATCGTAATAACACAGACACTTCAAAAGAAAAATTCCAACAATACTTGGGACGATATATGCAGTTGGAGTACCACAATTTATAATTTCAGAGGTTCGTTGACAAGTACGAAATCATCACTGTCAAGTGGAACATACCGCTTAAAAACAGTATTTAAAGTATACGCTGGCTCAAACTATGAAACTATAACTGCATACAGCAACAGCAAAACAATTTGATTTAGACATCATTTACGCACTTTACTTCACGGTTTCAATATAGCTTGATAATAAGCTTGTTGAATATACGACATAATTTAGAGTTTGTAAAAAATCGACGTTTAGGTCAGTTGAACGTTGAAAAGATAGCTTTAATAAAGCGATATTACATACATAATAAAACAATTCGATTAGAAAAAAGGAGGTCATTTTATGACAAACAAGTTTAAGAAGGCATTATCTTCAATCATCTGTGTATTTACTCTTTCATCAGGTGTAACTGGAATTATTGCTAATGCAACTTATGGAGATTTTAGTTTTAAAATTAACCGTAGTTCTTATAAATACTCCTCTGAGCAGACTAAAGATACTATCCATTCTACTTCAGATTTTGCAGCTGTCTATCCAACATATGGGCTTGCAGCAAGTTGTCCGATTGGAGTAGGCGTTGTAAACTCTGGAAATAAGGCTGTGCGTGCAAACACGTTGTGGTTTAATTCTTTAGACGGAAAGCATCTGCCTTATATTAATACATCTAGTACTCCTTCACCCGGTGGTGGAACTAAGTTATGCCTTAAGGGTACAGCTGGATACTACTACACAGAATTAGATGGACAGTGGGAATGCTAAAAATATGAAAAAGCTTGTATGTAAATTAACAATTCTTAGTTGCATAGTATTAACAGGCTGTTTCCCCACCGGCGAGCTTTCGCAATCAAATAATTCAGCTCCGTTAAATAATACGGAGCTGAATGCTTCACCGAGGGAAGAACTTGTATATAATCTCAGTATTCCCAACGAGTATGTGGACACCTACTCACCATTCAAATGCAGAATGAAGCAGCCCGACAGCTCGTTTGAAATAGCAGAGAAGCTTTTCCCCGGGTCAACAGTGGACACAACTGAGATTCTTGACCGACCGGAGGAAGAGAATTACAAGCTGTACCAGAAATCGGATTCGTTCCTCTGCTTTCAGGACGGAAGAGTTTATATGAACAAGCCCACTGAAATAGAATTCGGCTTTATTGAAAGCGCTTTGGATATGGCTGTACCGTATACTATGCTCCGTGAGGAATTTCCACAGACCAACAGCGATTCACTTCCCATTGCCGATTATGTAAGCGAAATGGACAGAATTATAAACGAAATTGGTGTGGAAGTCGGTGAGCCTAAAGTTTTCGCATTTGACAAGAAAACCGGCAAATACATCAATAAAAAATATTTTCCCGATGTGTCAGGACGAGACTTTGTTAAAGATGATTGCTGCATAATTAAGTACGACATTCTGGCGAATGGACTTCCCCTTGCAGATTACCACTACTATGAAATCAACGGACAACAGGAATGGGTTCCTCGTCCAAGCTCTATTAAGGGATATTTCGACGAGGACGGAATGCTTTGTTTCGACTGCGACGGTCTTTTGGACAACATCGAAGCGGATGAATCGAAAAAGCTCTGCACACCGGAATTTGCAATTCAGCAGATTAAAGACTATTTCGAGAAAACAACCCGTGAGGGTACTCTTTGCGGCTGTGAGCAGGCAGTTTTGCTGTATCAGAAAAATGAAAAATTTACCGGAGATTATTATGCACGTCCTGTATGGGTTTTCGGCTGGACAGAAAGTGGACGACCTATTCCCGACCCATATTATGTGGACGCAATAACCGGTCATATTTTCTGAGGTGCTTTTCATGAATATTTTTACTGCAAATTTCAAGCGTGTGCTGACCTCAAAATTGTTTTACTTTTCGATTTTAGGCGTAACGCTTATTTGTCTTTTTGGAGCTTATACCGACGGAACGCCAATGGTTATTCAGTGCTTTATGAATACATTGCTCATAAGCTCCTATCGTAATCTTATTGTATTCCTTGCTGCTTTGCCTTTTAGTGCGGCATTTTGCATCGAATGGAATTCGAGAAGCACATATTACATAGTGAAGCGTACTTCGTTGAAACAATATTTGCTTTCGCATATTACTACTCAGTTTTTGTCGGCATTTATGATTACATTTATAGGAATGTATCTTGCTATTGGTGTCATGTCATTATCTATGTCTGAATTCTGCGGTGAAATAAGCGGCACAGGTATCGGATTTTCCAAAATTGCCAACGAAAGCCACTGTGAATTGTTCCTGTTTCTTTTAATTTTCCATTATTCTATCAGTGTTGCGGCATGGTCTGTTACGGGATTGACTGTTTCAGCATTTTTCAATGACCCGTATATTGCCGTTTCATCGCCCATTGTAGTGAGCTATGTTATTGAGCTTTTTACAATCGGTTCAAGCAGGTATACAGATTTGTGGATGCTATCCCTGAGCTATTGTAACGTATCCGACAGCCCGTTGATTGCATCTGCTTATATAACCACTGTTTTTTTGGCATTGGGAGCAATTTTTGCGACAATATTTTTCAGACAGGCAAAAAGGAGGATTTACTGTGTCATCGTTTAGAATTTGTATTCACAATCTGCGAAAATGGCGAAAGGACACAAGAATCTGGATTATTGCCATTCTCCTTTTTGTGCTTGTGTGGGATAATGTTTCAATCCTCAATGAGCTGAGCAATGCCCTCGGTGTAAAATCTTCAATCTGGCTCTATCCGTTTCTGTATACACAGTATCATCAGAAATTAATCTTCACTATTCCCTTGCTTTTGCTGTACAACAATGCACCGTTTATCGACCAAAACTCGCTGTATATGATAGCCCGCTGCAAGAAAAGCTCGTGGCACATAGGGCAGTTTTTATACATAATCGCAGCAGCATTTTTTTACTATCTTTTCATATTCCTATGCTCGGTTATCATGGCACTTCCCTATGCGGAATTTTCCCTTGATTGGGGAACTTCGATTTACACGATGTCAAGCACATTTTTGACACAAAACACAGGACATAATTTTCTCACCATAAGCCCTTATATAATTTCATATTTCACACCGTTGCAGGCTACATGGTTTACATTTCTGATGTCATTTTTAATGGCGGTTATGCTCGGTCTGCTGATTTACATTTGCAATATTGTGACGCAGACGAAATTTGTCGGCGGAATCCTCAGCAGTATTATGATTATTTTCAGCTGCTTTACGGAGGGCTTTTACGGCGAATCAAATATGCGTAAGTTTTCTCCTGTGTCGTGGATTACCGTGGACAAGCTTGATGTTGGCGGAATTACAAGCAATCCCACGTTTCCCTATTGCATGACAGTTTATTTAGTTACGATTATTGCGGCAATGGTGGGAATTCTGATTTTCAGAAAAAAGCTGAAGCTTGATATTAGATAGGTGGTGCAGAAAATGATTGAAGTAAAAAATCTTGTGAAGAAATTCGGTGAAATCACAGTTCTTGATAACGTTAATGTGACATTTGAGAAGGGGAAAATTCACGGCCTTATCGGACGTAACGGCAGCGGAAAGACGGTTTTGATGAAGTGTATCTGCGGATTTATTCCCTATATATCAGGAGAAATAAGGGTTGACGGTAAAATTGTAGGCAAGGAAATTGACAGCCCCGACAATTGCGGAATCATCATTGAAACCCCGGGATTTCTGCCCGAATACAGCGGCTACAGAAATCTGAAATTTCTGGCTGATATAAAGGGCATTGCCAAAAAAGAGGATATTATAAATGCTATAAAAATCGTGGGACTTGACCCGTATAATAAAAAGCACGTCGGCAAATATTCACTGGGAATGCGTCAGAGATTGGGACTTGCGCAGGCGATTATGGAAAATCCCGATTTGCTGATTCTCGATGAACCTATGAACGGACTTGATAAAAACGGTGTTAAGAGTATGCGTGAGTGCCTTTTGGAGCTGAAAAATCAGGGCAAAACCATGATTATTGCCTCTCATTCTGCCGACGATATTGAAATTCTTTGTGATACTGTTTGTGAAATGGACAAAGGCATACTCACCAAAATCCGATAGTTTTTAAGTCTTATTCAAAATTATTACAAGATAAGCAATCAATCAAATAATAAGGTGTATATTTCAAATATGTTTTATTTGTGAATGGTATTTTATTATAATTTTTTATTAAATGGAGGTTTTTTTATGAAAATCATTAAAAGAATACTTGCGTAAATTTGTGCTTGCACATTTTCGTTTGCGGGTACAATTAGTACACTTACTACATCAGCAACATCAACAAACAATGTATCTATGTACATTGGAAACGATGGAATATGGCAATCTGCAGCTGAAACCGAGGCGGAATGTTTTAATGCTCCTATGACACGAACATCTTTACCTGTTTCTGTAGATAATTCAAATTCCTCGTATTTTCCTGCAATTGGAGACCAAGGTGGAATGGCATCATGTGCCGGATGGGCTACAACATATTATCAGTATACATATGAAGTTAATAAATACACAAATATTTCAACGAGCGATGATAATGTTTATTCTCCATCTTGGACGTATAATTACATCAATGGCGGTGCAAACGTCCCTACTTTCCTTAACAATGCCTATGATATTTTAACAAATCATGGAGCAATGAAACTATCTGATTATTCCTACAGCACATCACCTGCCACCTATTCGTATGCTTGGTCAACTAATGTTCAGAAAATGACAGATGCATTAAGATATAGAGTTAATCGTTACTATGTGAACTGCTCATCTTCTTACGATTTATATAATGCTAAATACAATCTTTCCAACGGAAAAGTAGGTGTTATATGGACGGATGCATACGGATGGACAATAAAAGAAACAAATACAAATGAAAACATTATTGTAAGAGGTTCATCCGGTGGCGGTGGTCATTTTATGGCTGTTTTGAAAATTTACTCAATATGTCTGAAAATGACCTGATGAACTACTGTGAGAAAAACGGTTTTCAATTCGTATCACAGGATATTATCGAAAGCGACTTGAAATCGGGCGGAGTGTTTTCTCTGAGAGTAAATCCGGAGAAATACTATACAGGTAACGGAAACAATGTATGTATATCAGCCGAAATCAGCGACATAGACAAGTACAATGTCAATGATTATGACTTTGATAAAATGATTTCTGAAATAAATCTGCCCAGCAAGTATTATGATATAACGCTTGACAACACTCCGTTTATGGTACGTTTTGACTCAAAGCCTACAGCTGACGGAGATATGGAGCCTTATTTCATCAAGTTGGCAAATTTCAGCGTTAAGATTAAAGCTGAATTTGCAAAGTCTGAAACAGCACTGCGTCTTTATCAGCTGATAAGAATACTTCCACAGAGCAACAGCAGTTTTGACAGCATTTCCGTCCAATACAGTGGAATGTCCGATATTTCTACACCTGTTGAAGATATTACAGATTTTGATAATCTGCTTAAAATGACTGAGGATGAACTTAAAAAATATTGTGAGCAATCCAATCTGAAATATGTTACAGCTGATGAAGCGGAGGGAAATATCAAATCATCGGGCATTATTAACGCTATGATGAAGGTTGACAAGTACAACATTTCGGGCGAGGATGATATGACAAAAGCCTATGACATTTCATTTATTGACAAGACAAACACGGCTTGGTATGACTTTAGCAAAATGAAAGCCGACTTGAATTTGCCCGAAAAATACTATGATGTGAATGTTGATGCCCCAAGCTTTGACCTATTGCAGGATTACGAAATAATTGACGGTGCAGATGATGAAAAGCGTGTTTTCTTTATCAAACTGGCAAGAATACCTATCAAGGTTAAAGGAAAATATGCAGATTCAGTTGAAAATGTACGTTTACATCAGTTGGCAATGATTTGGTCAAGCAACTGCAGTGAAGTACATAGTTTCTCAATCCAATACTTAGGCGGAAGTAACACAACTGATTTTCTTCCAGAAACACAGGCTGAATATGAATCGTTTTTGGCAAAATACGGTGAGGTATCAGTACACGGAAAATATATTGTTTATTGCGTTGAGGTTAATTACAGCACAGGAGCAGAATTAATTCTCAAACAGTCGGGAAACGGTGAAATCAGGGAATTAAAGAAGTACACTATATCAGAGAGTACCGTTGGCGTAGGAGGAGATTCAACCAAAACGGTTTGCGTTTATGAAGCTGTATCTCCCGGAACGGTTAAGGTTGATTTCATTCAGGCTCAGCCGTGGAATATGGAAAATATCCACAAGCAAAGCACAGCCTACTTTGCTGTTGATGACGACTTAAACGTTGCTAAAATAAGTGAAAACGAATTTATCAAACCGGTTAAGGGCGATGCAAACGGTGACGGAGAATTTGGTGTTGCCGATACAGTTCTATTACAGAAATGGATTCTCGGTGATTCAAGTGTCGAATTGCAGAACTGGAAAGCTGCTGATTTATGCGAGGACGGTACACTTGATGTGTTTGATATGTGTTTTATGAGAAAGTTGCTTGTTGATACATATTTTTCATAAAAAACTAATTTAATTATGACAATATAAACTCCAGAATGGCAAGTCCTCAGAACGTTTCTAAAGCGTTTCTAAGGGTTTGTTTCTTATTAGCAGTATGCAGAACGGCAAAAGACTTGCAAGGGCGAATAAGGGTATTTCCGTTCGCCTAAAAGCTATATTGATTTCAAATAAAAAAAGAACTTCAATCCGTATCAATTCAGATACTGTTGGAGTTCTTTTTATTTACTCATAAAATAAATGAAACAGGCAAGACATTTTTTTCTTTTTTGCAAGCCAAAATCACTTGCTCATAATCTTACGCATTTCGCAAGAAAGTCTGAGGACTTCCATTTGCAAATCGTGGTAATCCTTGCCAAGATTTTTAATGTCATCGGCATAGATATTGCCTGTCGAATTTACACGGACAGCAACTTGATTTACATTAGCCGATGCACCTATGACATTGCGTAAAATATCCTGAAATTTTTTCTCGTCAATTTTCAGCACAACGCCCTCAAAAATCATAGTTAGTATGAAGTCGCTTTTTGAATGAAATCCGCTTAGTCTGAACTTGTGTTCAAATAGCTTTAACTCTTTTTCGTTCACACGGAATTTGATTACAGTATTTCGGTTATCCGTGGGCATTTTCATCATCTCCTTTTTTCTGAAATTCTGTTTGCGAAAACAGTAAAATTCGGGGTCTTAGGGGTTACAACCCTTAACAAGCTTTACTCGGTGGACATCAAGACTTTGTGGACACAGAGTACCTTGCTTGCTACAGGCGAACATCTAATTTTGAGTTAAACTCCAAAGCAAGCGATTTTTAGCTTGCTTTTCCTCTTTCATCAGAATATTTTTCGCTTTTGAAATCCCTTGATTTCCATTATATTTCATTTTACGGTGAAATGCAAGTGATTTCAGCTAATTCGTAGGCATAAATAAATCAGCGGATAAGATGAAATTTTCCTCGGTGTAATTTGCGAACGGAATTTTAAAAAATTCTTGATTGTGATAATTGATTTTTTAGAATTAATTATGCTATAATATTTCGTGTAAGAATATCAAACAACTCAACGTATGGAGGAATGAAAATGAAAGAGATAACTTTACAAGTAAAATCAAACATCGGAGAGCCTGTCTATATGGTTTCGTGGTATGATGCAAGTAACTATCCTGAAGAAGAAAACCCTGAGATAAAATTCGGACTTTATGAAGATGGTTATACTATCTGTTCGATAGAACTCGATGCGGACGGAATTAACTATTACTATTTTTCTTATGAAAAGTATCTTGTCCGTTCCGATGTAGGAATGTTTGTTAGTCGGGAAGAATTTGATAACTTTATCGAAACTGTATGCAAGGATTTCAACGATGCACATTTGCGTAAAAATACAGTTATTTACGTTGGCGAAAACTATGAGCCTGAGTATATTGATTCTGCCTATATCGATGACGGTAGAATACTCATTAAGACAAACAACAAAAACTTTTTTTACTGGGATGAACTCGGTACAGAGTTTTATCTGTCAAAGTCTGAGTGATTAGTGGTTTGATTATTGAGCAGAAATCGGAGAATAACTGACATAAAAAAGAATACGAACATAAATATAGCCGTGAGAACGTCCAGAAAGCAATTCTCACGGTTTGTTTGCTGTGTGCGGTATGCAGAACGGAAAATCATCTGTAAGAGCATACAACACTGTTTCCGTTCGCCTAATGGCAAAGTGTAATCCTTCTTCTTTTTGAGAGCTGCATAATATTTTCTGCTCGACACGATTTATTCTTCCCGAAAAATTTTCCCCGGTGAAAATGCGGAACGGAGAATGAAATTTAATGCCCTGTTTTTGTTAATCTGCGAATAGATTTTTTCTTCTGAAAGCTGTATAATAATTACAATAGCCGTGAAAATACTCATTCGGCTGACGTGAGGAAGTTCAGACCGAACTTCACGGCACATCGTGAGGGTAAGAGAAAAGAGAAAGCGATGCCCTCAATCCGATGCTTAGATAGAGAGATGCAAAGGAAAAATTCGCTATGAAAGATAATAAAATCACAACGGAGCTGCCTACTCCCACAACAACAGGCAAAAACTCTGAGTTTATTTCTGATTCGGGGCTTAAGGTTAAGGTGACATATCCCGAAAATGTGCCTGAACATATCCGCAGAAAGAAAATAAACAGGCTTTACGATATTCTGAGTGGTGAAAACCGCAATAAATCGGTAAGCTAAACGTAATCGGAAATATTTTGCAAAAAGCACTTGCAATTAACAGCCGATTGCGCTATACTTAGAGTATGCAAAATCGACTGCCCGATTGCAAATATCGGAGGTCGAATAAAATGAAAAAAAATAGAATTACAAATGGAATCACAGCTATCTACGTCCGTCGTTCCGTAAGTGACAAGGACAAGGGCAATAACTCACTTTCAATCAATGCACAAAAAGAGGAATGTATCAGATTTTTAGGCGATAACGCTAAGTTTGAGATTTACTGTGACGACGGTAAATCGGGAAAAGATATTCAACACCGTCCTGCCTTTCAGCAGATGATGGCTGATGCCCGTGACGGTCTTATCTCAAGAATTATCGTGAAAAAGTATGACAGATTTTCTCGTAATATGCGTGAATATCTGAATATCACAGATGAACTTGATAAGCTCGGCGTATCAGTTTACTCCCTTTCTGAGCCTTTCAATACAGAAACAAAAGAGGGACGTATGATGCGTAACAATCTGCTTAACTTTGCAGAATTTGAACGTGAAACCATTGCAGCAAGAGTTGCCGACGCATTTCAGACTAAGGCTCGTGAAACAGGATTCTATCAAGGCGGTAAGGTACAGTTTGGCTATATGTCTGAACGTCGCACTATCAACGGAAAGACTGGCTCGGTGCTTGTTCCGTCGGAAAATGCTGAGGCTGTGCGTGTGGCTTATGACTTGTATCAAGACGACAGTGTATCGCTGAAAGACGTGCTTTTTTACATCAGAGATAACGGCATAAACGCTTCAAGACCTACGCCACGCACAAAAACAGGTATATCAAACCTTGACCGTTCACATCTGAGCCGTATTCTTGAAAATCCGATTTACGTCCGTGCAAACAAGGAAGTTTATGCGTATTTTCTCGCTAAAGGCTATGAAATGCTTGATGATGTTGAGGACTATGACGGTATTCACGGCTTGTTTGTACACGCTGGTGAAGGCGATTCGCATTATGTGAAACTTGCCTACCATGAGGGACTTGTAGACGGTGATGTGTGGCTGAGAGTACAGGATAAAAAGTTACATCAGCATAAATTTCCAAGTAATACAAATGCAATAAATTCATGGCTTGTGGGACTTATGAAATGCGGTAACTGCGGATATGCTATGCACATTAATCATGCCACAAGTTCATCGGGTAAAAGGTGCAGACATTTCTACGATTACGGCAAGTACACACTTAAAGGCTGTTCTCATAAGGGAAAAGTTGAACTTCGTCCTGATGATGTGGAAAACGCTGTTTTACAGGCAATGCGTGATAAAATCCAGTCAATAAAAATAGCCCGAATTGAATCACAAAAGCCTGATTCGGACAGTGAATCAATTAAGGCTGAGATACTTCGCTGTGATGAGGAAATCCACAAACTCATGGAAAAGTTAGCTGATGCTGATACCGTTCTTTTCGATTACATTCAGAAACGTGTTACTGCTCTGCACGAAGAAAAATCTAAACTTGAAAACAAATTGCAGATGAAATCACGCAAACAGAAAATCATTGATACAGTACCGCTTAAAGAACCTATGAGCCGTTGGGATGACTTGACGGTGCAGGAAAAACATGAGTTAGCGGTAACAATGATTGATGTGGTTTACATCTCGGACGAAAACGGAATAGAAATCGTTTTCAGTATTTAAGATGCCGTTTAAACGGCTATATATCGTAATATTAAGGTGTAGCAATCGGCGTACCAGTAGCAAAGACAACACCTCTGCAATCTGTCTTTTCATCTAAGTATCGGCATTTAAGGTACAAATCGAGTGCTTTTTGTGAAGCAGAGTTGGAAATACCCGAAATATTGTTCAGCTTTGTCGGACAGAACAAA
>JAZQAB010000109.1:0-19541 GCA_045545055.1 Clostridia bacterium
AATTTTTATTCATAAAAATACTCTCATTTACGCATATGCGTATACGCACAAACGTAAAAACGCATACAATATCCATGAGGTGAAACAAAATGGATATAAAAGATGCTATTGTAGAGCGATTTATGGAGCTATGCGTTGAAAAAGGAATTAAAATAAATGAGCTTGCAACCTTGTCAGGGGTTACTCCGTCTACGGCATATAGTATGATGGATAAATCACGCCGAGATATTTCAATACGCACTATCAAGAAATTTTGCGATGGGCTGGAAATTACGTTAGGCGAGTTCTTTTCAACTCATGAATTTGATAATTTGGAACAAGAGATAAAATAAAACTCTTTTGAGGTGATAGTTTTGAATATCGGAACGGCGGTTAAGCTAAGAATTTTGGAGCTTTGCAAGGAAAAGAATATTACTGTAAACAAGCTTGCAAGTATATGCGGAATAACGCAATCAACGCTGAGCAATATTGTAGGAGGCAGAAATAATTCAGCCACAATTTCCACTATAAAGAAAATTTGTGACGGGTTAAATCTTCATATAAGGGATTTTTTCTCCTCAAACCTTTTTGATAATCTTGAGCAGGAGATAAAGTAAAACACTATGTTAGTAAGACCCATTTTGTTAATGGCGATTCTTTTTGCGGCAGGAATATATGCCGGTGCCTGTGGAATCGGTATTTTTTGGATAATTTTAATATCCGCCCTGCTATGTATCGGTGGCGTGTTTCTGCACAGGGACAAAAGATGGCTGTGCGTGGGAATTTCTCTTTTTATGGTGTTGGGCTTTGGCAGAATGGAGCTTGCCCAAAGCCGAAAAGACCGTTTGTCTGCTTCCTTTGCCGGAAGCACCTTTCAGGGACAGGTTACAGCTACGGATTTTTCCGATAGGGGCAGGGTGGAAGCGTCCTTTAAGAGCAATGGGGAAAGGGTTAAAATTTATCTTAACACCAATTCCGAAGCCACGCTGTATCCCGGGGATATTCTTTGGGGAAGCTTTGTTCTTTCTGAATATTCCCCGTCAAAGACGGGCATTTTTGATTATTCCTCGTATATGCACAGCGAGGGGGTTTGCCTTCGTGCAGAGGCGGAGGAATTTCGGCTTGTCGGACGAATGACAAAAGGCATAGAAGGATTCATATACAAAATCCGCACACATATGAACCGTTTGGGAGAAAAAGCATTTGAGGGTAACAGCCGAGGGCTCTTTAATGCGATGGTGTTCGGGGATAAAAGCCTGCTTTCGGAGGAGCTTGACGACGCCCTCAGAAAAAGCGGTCTCAGCCATATTGCAGTAGTTTCGGGAATGCACATATCCGCCGTCATTATGGCAATGATTTTCTTCCTTAATAAAATATTCGGCAGGAAGCGATATGTTAATATATTGGTGCTTTTTGGTGCCTTCCTTGTAGCCTTTGTTACAGGAATGGGTGCAAGCGTAATACGGGCACTTATAATGTGCGTTATATACTATCTTTCAAAAATACTTTACCGTGACAATGACTCTTACACAACAATTGCCGCATCGGCTCTCATCATGCTTGCCTTAAATCCGTATTATGCGGCAAATGTAGGCTTTATCCTGTCGCTTTTGTGTGTGTTGGGAATTGTGCTTTACACCGATAAAATAAAAGGAGCGATAGAAGGCATCCTTCCCGACTGGGCAAGTAATGCCGTTGCCGTAAGCGTTGCCGCACAAATTATTGTAATCCCTGTTCTTATAGCAAGCTTCAGGACGGTTAATCCATATTCGATTATATCAAATATCTTGGTATTTCCCGTTTCCTCCGTATTTGTAATAATGGGGCTTTTGTATTTTGTGACGGTTAAAATTTCTTTTGTTTCAGCTTTTCTGCAGATAGCTCTGCAAAAAACTGCAGACGTTATAGAGGCAGTGAGTTTAGGCGTTGCAAAAGTTCCGGGGGCAGGCTTGGAAACAGGGAGCTTAGGTCTCTTTTTTATAATAAGCTGGGTTTTTATCCTCACAGCCATACATATTTATCCTGCAGGAAGCGGTGCTTTAAAACGCCTGTGCTGCGGTTGGCTTTTGTCAATGTGTATTGCAGTAACCTTTAACCACGGGATAAAATTGGAGTTGAGCTTTTCTCACTACGGGTCGGATACCTTTTCCGTTCTTAATCCCAAAGACGGAGGCTTAATCTATATCGATTGTCCCGATTACTATGATGCGGTGGAAGTAAAAGAGAATTTTGACGAGCAGGTTAAGTGTCTTGTTATTTCATCATTTCCGAAGGACGGTGACTTTTCCCTTTTACAAAGCAAGCTTCCTGAAACGGTGATTGCCTCCGATGCTCTTTTAACTAACGAGGAGAAGCTTGAAATCAGAAAGGCAACAAGAAAAGGAATACGGACTGTGTTTTTAAAAGATTCAGAGAGAATCAGCGTAGACGGTGCATGGATAGAATATTTTCCTATTGAGAATATCGGAGGACGGGCAGTACGTGTTGAATACAAGGATTGTGTTTTCGTATCGCTTCAAGGAATTGAGGCAAAGGATACACAAAAGCTCTTGGACTCAGGCTTGAAAATAAAATGCGACTATTTGAAAATTCCCTACAGAATTACTCGGAAAGGGGCAGATTTTTCCGCTCTTACGGACGGAAAAATACTCACCGTTGAAAAACATTTTGCCATAAGGTAAAATAAGGAATAATAAATTTGTGTTACAATTATACAATTTTTCATATGTTGTGATATAATGGAGCAAAAGGAGGAATCCGAATGAACGATAAAATAGAGGGCAGAAATCCTGTGGCGGAAGCACTTAAAAGCGGCAGGAGCATAGATAAAATATATGTAAAAAAGGGCGATAGACACGGAAGCATAATTCCCATTATCCGCATGGCAAAAGAAAAGGGCATTACCGTTACTGAAACAGACGGAAAGAAGCTTGATGAAATGAGCCTTACGGGAGTGCATCAGGGCGTAATCGCCCAGTGTGCCATGGCAGAATATGCTACGGTAGACGATATTTTAAAGCGTGCCGAGGAAAAGGGGGAGCCTCCCTTTATCGTAATTCTTGACCGCATAGCAGACCCCCGTAACTTAGGCTCAATTATAAGGACGGCAAACTGTGCAGGCGTACACGGAATTATTATATCCAAGCATGATTCGGCGACGCTTACCGCCGTTTGTGCCAAGGCAAGTGCAGGTGCGGTGGAGTATACCCCCGTGGCAAGGGTAACAAGCCTTGCCAAAACTATTGATGATTTGAAAAAGAAAAATATCTGGGTTAGCGGTGCAGATGCTTCGGGTGACAAGGATATTTATACTGCTGACCTTAAAGGGGCAGTGGCAATCGTAATAGGCTCCGAGGGAGAGGGAATCAGCCGCCTTGTTTTGGAAAAGTGCGATTTTAAGGTAAAAATTCCCATGAAAGGGGACGTTAATTCCCTTAACGCATCTGTGGCGGCGGCACTTTTTATCTATGAAGCAGTAAGGCAAAATTCATTATAAAGGAGTAATTTAAAATGCGTGCAGTAGTAACGGTAGTAGGAAAAGATAAGACGGGTATCATAGCAAGAGTCAGCGGACTTTTTTATGAGAAGAACATAAATATTCTCGATATTTCACAAAAGCTGATGCAAAATCTCTTTACCATGATTGCTCTTGTGGACCTTGAAAAAAGCTCTCTTGGCATGGAGGAGCTTACGGCAGAGCTTGAAAAGGTGGCAAACGAGCTTAATGTGGCAATTCGTGTTCTTCCCGAGGAAATGTTCCGCCGCTGATTTACATGAAACTCTCTTTCGGCTACTAAGCACACCAAAGGAGGGCTTTAATTGAAAAGAATAATTTCATTTATTTTGGCATTTATTATATACGGCTGCACCGGTGCATCGGGGGCTCCCCTTTATTCTTCCACGGAGGAAGAGATTGTGACAGGCGGTGTTACCCTTACGACAAAGCAGCAGTTTTTCGGCTCCCATGCACTTAATATAAACTGCGTAACAGCCGATTTAAAAAATGAAAATCTGAGCTTTGAACTTTTAAAGCACAGCGGAGGCAGTGATAAGACCGCAACTGTAAAAGACCTTGCACAGAAAGAGGAAAACACGGTCGTTGCCATAAATGGGGACTTTTTCTCCGCATATAAGGGCGACCAGAATTTTTCTTTGGGAATCGAGGTCAAGGACGGACAGCTTTTGCAGTCCCATATAAATCCGGATATGGCGGCAGGCTTTTTAAGTGAAAACGTGCTTTCATTTTCATACCTTACCTACCAAGGTGAGGTTGAAGCACCCGACGGCACAAAAATGCCTATAGCACATATTAACAAACCCACTGATTATTACGGGGCGGTGCTTATGTACACTCCCGAATTTAACGCAGGCACTTCGCCTCATCTTCCCGAAGGGGTTACGGCAGTTTCCGTCACAGATAACGTTGTGACGGCAAAGGGTGTGAGCCTTGGAGGAAGCATACCCATTCCCGAAGACGGATACATCTTGGTAATTGACGATAATATGACTCCGTTTTTAGAATATAAATTTAACCTTGGGGACGCTGTTAAGACAAAAATTCAGTTTACTCCCTCTATTGAAAATGTGGAAACTGCATTCGGCGGAGGCACGCTTCTTTTAAAGGGCGGCAAAAAAACACAGATTACCCATAACGTGGCAGGAAATAATCCGAGAAGTGCTATCGGAACAAACGAGGACGGAACGGTGGTTTATTTTATAACCGTTGACGGCAGACAGAACGAAAGCCGTGGCGTATCGCTTGATGAGCTTGCAGACATATGCCTTGATTTTGGGTGTGTAAATGCCCTGAACCTTGACGGAGGCGGCTCTACCCAGATGGTGGGAAAAACGCTGAAGGATGATAGCCTTCATTTTATAAACAGTCCCATAGAAAACCGAAAAGTAATAAATGCACCTGCAATTGTAAGCAGTGCAAAAAGCGGTGAGGCTGTCGGTGCTTTCATAGAGGCGGAGAATGACTATGTTTTATCGGGGGACAGCGTAAAGCTCATACTTACCCCCTATGATAAAAACTATAACAAACCCTCAAAAGGCACTCAGCAAATAAAGCTTGTCTTATCGGAGGGAAAGGGTAGCATAAAGGATAATATTTTCTATCCGCAGGGAAATCAGACTGCGGTAATTGACGTATACTGTAGCGGTAAAAAAACCGATAGCTGCACCGTCAATGTAATTAACGAGGTCAGCGGTATTATTGCACCCAAGGAGATACGCTTGAAAAAAGGCGAGAGCTACAATGGCAAGGGGCAGATAAAGGTCTTTGATAAGCAGGGAAAAACCGCTGTTGTCAGAGATTTAACTCTTCTTCAGCCAAGGTTTGATTCAAAATTGGTATCCCTTAGTCTTGATGGAACGGTAAAAGCCTTGAGTGAGGGTGCAAGCGAAATCAAGCTGATACATGGTAATGCTCAAAGAAGCATTGAGGTTATTTGCGGAGATTATGAAATCGATGCCGAAAAGCCTATCGTGGCAGATTCTTTGGCACAGGGGTCCGATGCAGGCTTTGTGTTTGACATTTATGCTTCTTCAAAAATAAACACTCTCTTTGACAGAGCCGCCTATGCTCATAATATGAACGTACTGAAAAAGGCTGATGCCGCCGTTATTATAGGAGGCGATAAGCCAAGTGACCTTACCCCCGACAGTCTTACTCAGATAAAGACAGATTTCTACGGTGAGAGCGATATTTTTAATTCAAAAGTCATCACCATAAAGCAGGACAAGGGCAAATTCACCCGTGGGGAGCAGTGGAAAAAGCTTGCCGAAGCCTTAAAGGGTACAGCAGATAATATATTTATTATTTCTGATGAGGCCATAGGCTTTGTTTCAGAAATTGACCGCAAGGCGTTCCACAGTCTTCTTTCTGAGGGGGCAAAGGAAAAGAATGTGTTTGTAATTTCGAGAGGAGAGGAAAATTTCTGCCGTATTGCAGATGGCGTCCGTTATCTTACGGTGGCAGACCCACGTCAGGAGGACAGCATTTCTCACTCAATAAAGAATGCAAGCAGGCTCTCTTTCAGAATTACAAGCAATTCCATTACCTACAGCTTCAAAAAATTATTTGAATAAAGAAGAGTGTGTAAGAAAACTCAGTTTTTTTGAACCGACCTCCCAATCGTTAGATTTTTGGTCTAACTTTTGGGGGTCGGTTCAAAGTTTGTATTTAAGAGATCACCTCTTTATTTGTGTGAAAAAAATTTTTTAAAAAGCTATTGACATTTGTCAAAAGAGGTGTTATATTAAAGTCAAAGAAAGTCAAAGTCAAATTTTAAAGAAAAAGAGGTGTTTATGTATGAACATGTCGGACATTATAGAAAAAATGCTTTTGGATATGCTCAGGGAGGCCGACGGCACGGTGGAAATTCAGAGAAATAACCTTGCAGGGGAGCTGAATTGTGTTCCCAGTCAGATAAATTATGTTATACAAACCCGATTCACCCCTGAACGTGGATATATAATTGAAAGCAGACGCGGTGGCGGCGGCGGTGTAAGAATCAGGACGGTGAAAACCGATAAAAGCACATACCCCATGCATATAGTAAATGCCGTAGGAAACACTCTTTCCTACCGCACTGCGGCGGTTTTCGTACAGAACCTTCTGGACTATGAATGCATAACTCCCAGAGAAGCCCACATAATTTTAGGTGCGGTGAATGATAAGGTTCTCCCCTTTACCGCCGATGTAAGGGATGCCGTAAGGGCAAGGATTTTTAAAAGCATGGTAACAAGCGTAGGCTTTGCCAATGCATAATTCATAATGAAAGATTATGGAGAATCGGACAGACATAAACTAACAGAAGAACTAAATTTCGGTTTTCACGGTTTTTTATCGACTACCGAGAAATCGCTCGTATCAATTTCCGCTGCTGACGAGCGATTTCAGGCGGAACAGGAAATAGGTTTTCCTTTGGAGCCGGCGGTACAAAGGTGAAAAATCCGGGAAAACAAAACTCACTTTGTAAAAGATTAGGTAAGGCTATTTCCTATCCCGATAGGAGCTTTTGGGGTTTGGGGAATCGCAACCCCAAAACTTTTGGTTCTTTTGGTTTCAAAAGAACAATGCCTCGCGTATCCGTGAAAAATATGATGCACTGCAATTTTTCAAAGTGCATTTTAATTACGAAAGGAACGATATATATGTTATGTGAAAAATGCGGAAAAAGAAATGCAACGGTGCTATATACGCAAATAATAAACGGAAAGAAAAGCTCTCTCAATATATGCTCGCAATGTGCATCGGGAGAATCGCTTTTTGATAATTTTGGCTCGCTCCTCTCTTTCGGAGGCAGAAGCGAAAGCAGTTCTTCCTGTCCGGTCTGCGGTATGACCGCAGCGGAGCTTGCGAGAAAAGGCAGAATGGGCTGCGGAAGCTGTTATGATACCTTCCGTGTTCAGGCGAAGTCGATGCTCAGGAAAATTCACGGGACTTCTGTTCATGCTGCGGCAGAGGAAAAAGCTAAAACAGAGGAAATCAAAAAAGAAGAGCCTTTAAAAGAAAAAAGCGAGCTTGATATTTTAAAGGAAAAGCTTTCCCGTGCCATTGCAGAGGAAAAATATGAAGAAGCTGCCGTAATCCGTGACCAGATTAAGAGCAAGGAGGGCAAATAATTATGAATACAAACGAAACCGATATTGCCGTAACCACCAGAATAAGGCTTGCCCGAAACATTAAAAAAACGCCTTATCCAAGGAAAATGACGCCAATACAGGCGACAGAGCTTATAGAAAAAGTCAGAAGTGCTTTTGATAATTCTCCCATAAAGGATACCCTTAAAACATACGAAATAGCAAAGCTTTCGGAGCTTGAAAAAAAAGCTCTTATTGAAAAACATCTTATAAGTTCAGAGCTTTGTGCTTCAAAAGTGCCGTCTGTGGCAATAATAAGTAATGATGAAAAAATCAGCGTAATGGTAAACGAGGAAGACCACCTGAGGATTCAGGTCTTTGCCGACGGACTTGACGCACAGGCAGCATATGACACGGCAAAGAAAATAGAAAAGCTTCTTTCGGAAAATCTCGATTTTGATTATGATGATGAGTTTGGTTATCTCACGAGCTGTCCCACAAATGCCGGAACGGGGCTTCGTGCTTCCGTAATGCTTCATCTCCCTGCGGTAAGTGCGGCTCAGCAGGTCAATCCCCTTTTAAAATGGGCGGCAAACTTAGGAATGACGGTAAGGGGGCTTTACGGTGAAGGCAGCCGTGCAAGCGGAGCACTCTATCAGCTTTCCAATCAGATTACCATGGGAGTGGGCGAAGAAGATATCATAAACCGATTTACGGCGGCGGCGTGCAGCTTAATCAGCGAGGAAAGAAGAATCAGTGCACAGCTTTTTGAAAATAATCCATATGAAATAAAGGATAAATGCCTTCGCAGTCTTGGTATTCTCAAAAATGCCTATATGATTCCATCATCGGAAGCAATGAATCTCGTTTCCAATGTTTGCATGGGAGCAAATGCAGGCATAATTAAAAATATAGACTGCCAGAGCCTCAGAAAAGCCATGTTTTCAGCAATGCCCGCTACTTTAAGCACCCATATGGAAAAGGCACTGCCACAGGAACGTGACATAAAACGAGCACAAATTCTTCAGGAAGTATTGCAATAGCAAGGAGGAGAAGTAATGAGTATAGAAAATAAATTCACACAAAAAGCCCAGAGAGCCATTGCCCTTTCACAGGAATGTGCAAAGGAAACGGGTTGTAACTATATCGGCACAGAACATCTTTTGTGCGGACTTCTGGACGAGGGAAGCGGATTTGCCGCAAAATACCTGTCTGCACTTGGGATTACTTCCCAAAAGCTCCGAGAGCAAATCGTAAGGTACAACAGCAATATCGACGGGGGAAGCCATTTTGCAGGATTTACTCCCAGAACGAACCGAACCCTTCAGCAGTCCATGGCGGAGGCACACAAAACAAACAGCCAATATATAGGGACTGAGCATATCCTTCTTGCCCTTGCAAGAGAACGTGACAGCATTGCGTTTAAAATACTTATGTCGATGGGAGCACCCAGCAATCTTTATGAGGATATCGCAGGGCAGCTTTCGGGGGAAGTTCCCGAAAGCGAAAAAGGTACAGGCAAAAAAGGCAGTGATACACCCACCCTTAACCAATTCGGACGTGACCTTACCGAGCTTGCCAAGGCAGGTAAGTTTGACCCGGTAATCGGCAGACAAAAGGAAATAGAGCGTGTCATTCAGATTCTTTCACGCCGCACAAAAAATAATCCCGTGCTTTTAGGCGAGCCGGGCGTGGGAAAAACCGCTGTTGCCGAGGGACTTGCACAGGAGATTGCATCGGGCAATGTGCCGGAGCTTCTTCGGGGAAAAAGAGTTGTGTCTCTTGACCTTTCGAGCGTTGTTGCCGGTGCAAAATACCGTGGAGAATTTGAAGAACGCCTGAAAAAAGCAATGGAGGAAATAATCAAGGCAGGCAACGTTATCCTTTTTATAGATGAAATGCATACTATAATAGGGGCAGGTGCTGCCGAAGGTGCTATTGATGCGGCAAATATATTAAAGCCCTCCCTTGCAAGAGGAGAAATGCAGCTTATCGGTGCAACCACCCTCAATGAATACAGAAAATATGTGGAAAAAGATGCGGCTTTGGAAAGGCGTTTTCAGCCTGTGACAGTGGGAGAGCCAACTGTGGAGGAAACCATCGAGATTTTAAAGGGAATCCGTGAAAAATATGAGGCTCATCACGGAGTAAAAATTTCCGATAAGGCAATTGTGGCGGCGGCAAAAATGAGCAGTCGTTATATTACCGACCGTTTTCTTCCCGATAAGGCAATTGACCTTGTTGATGAAGCGTGCAGCCGTGTAAGATTGGGTGCACTTACCGCTCCGCCCGAAATAAAGGAACTTGAAAGCTCCATAGATGTAACTGCGGCAGAAAAGAAGGAAGCCATTAATGCACAGGACTTTGAAAAAGCTGCACTTCTTCGTGATAAAGAGAAGGAAATGCAGCAAAAGCTTGACTCCCTCAGAGATGAATGGAAGAATAAAAACGAGCAGTGCAAGGGTGAGATCGGTGAAGATGACATTGCTGAAATAATTTCAGGCTGGACGGGAATCCCCGTGAAAAAGCTTGCCGAGGAAGAAAGCGAAAGGCTTCGCAACATGGAGGAGGTTCTCCATAAGCGTGTTATCGGACAGGAAGAGGCGGTAAGTGCCGTTGCAAAAGCAATCCGCCGAGGCAGAGTAGGTCTTAAAGACCCCAAACGTCCCATTGGCTCATTTATATTCTTAGGACCTACGGGTGTGGGAAAAACGGAGCTTTCAAAAGCTCTTACCGAGGCACTTTTCGGTGACGAGGATGCACTTATCAGAATTGATATGTCGGAATACATGGAGAAACACTCCGTTTCAAAAATGGTTGGCTCGCCTCCCGGATATGTGGGCTTTGACGAGGGCGGTCAGCTTACCGAAAAGGTTCGCAGAAAGCCCTACAGCGTAATTTTGTTTGACGAAATTGAAAAAGCTCACCCCGATGTGTTCAATATTCTTCTTCAGATTTTGGACGACGGTCAGCTTACCGACAGTCAGGGAAGAAGGGTAGATTTTAAAAACTGCGTGATAATTATGACAAGCAATGTCGGTGCGAGAAACATTTCTCAGCCTAAGTCACTGGGCTTTGCCTCAGAAGGTGAAACAAGAGAGCAGGTTAATAAAAATATCAGGGCGGGTGTTACCGACGAGCTTAAAAAGATGTTCAGACCTGAATTTTTAAACCGTGTTGATGATATTATCGTATTTTCACAGCTTTCCGAAGAAGAAATCGGAAAAATTGCTCTTGTAATGCTGGAGGGACTAAAAAAACGTCTTATGCAAAACGAAATTACCGCAGAAGTTGATGAAAGTGCCGTGGCACTTTTGGCAAAGGAGGGCTTTGACCCCGTATATGGAGCAAGACCGCTCAGACGTGCCATTACTTCCAAGGTTGAAGACCTTTTTGCTCAGGAAATTCTGGACGGAAAAATACAAAACGGAGATAATGTTGTTATAAAAGCCGCAGACGGTGAAATAATAATAGCGAAAAGTGAGAAATAAAGAGTGAAACCACTGAAAGAAGCATCCCAATAATTAAGGGATGCTTCTTTCAGCCATTGAAGTATTATCCGAACCACGTTTTTTGCTTCCTCTTTTTTGCCGCTACGTCGTTAAAAGCCTTGCACATACGACAAGTATGGGATTCGTTTTTGCCTCGTATCGCCAGAAAAATAGTTTGCAAAAAATTCTCCGAACCTGAAACGGACGAAATTTTGTGCAGATTTTGGTGCGGAGGATGCAGACAGGCTGTCGCCTTTCAAAAACGACAAGCCGAAAGATGCCGAAATTTCGCCGTTTCAGGCGGGCTCGGATAATCCCTCAATGGCTAAGCTGAAAAAACAATAACTATTTCTTAAAATTTGATAAGAACAACGATAAAAAACGCAATATTTATCCAAAATTTTGGTTTTAATGTACTTTTTTTCTTGAAATTAAAAATAAATTGTAGTAGTATGGATTGGACAGGTTATCCGAAATCAACAGAGAGCAAGAACAGGCTCGGATAAAAATATAAATATTTCCATGTGGAGGAATATGCTATGGTAGAGATTAAAAAAATTGGTATATTAACCGGCGGCGGAGACTGCCCCGGACTTAACGCGGTAATTCGTGCCGTTGTAAAGACTGCTATTGTAAAATACGGTCTTGAGGTTGTAGGTATCAGAAAGGGCTATCACGGTCTTTATTACAAGGATTTCATGCCGCTCACTCTTGATAACGTTCAGGAAATCTTAGGTGAGGGCGGTACAATCCTCAAGAGCTCAAATAAAGATAACCTTTTCAAATATCCCGTTCGTGATGAAAACGGCGAAATTGTTAAAAAGGACGGCAAAATCGTTTATGAGGACGTTTCCGATGTGGCGGTAAATAACCTTCGTGAGGCAGGTATCGACGCTCTGTTTATCTTAGGCGGTGACGGTACTCTTACAAGCGGACGTGACTTTGCAAGAAAGGGCGTAAATGTTATTGGTATTCCCAAGACTATTGATAACGACCTTAACTGCACCGACTATACTTTTGGCTTTGATACAGCGGTAAACATTGTTTCCGATTCTCTTGACCGTCTCAGAACAACTGCAAAGAGCCATGGAAGAATTATGGTTGCAGAGGTTATGGGCAGGGGAGCAGGCTTTCTTACTCTCCACGGGGGTATAGCAGGTGCGGCTGACGTTATTCTTATCCCCGAAATCCCCTATAATATTCATAAGGTTGTACAGAAAATAAAAGACGATTTTAAAAACGGTAAGGATTTTGCAATTGTTGCTGTTGCCGAGGGTGCTAAGCCCAAGGATGGTGAGGCAGTAGTCCTCAAAGTTCGTGAAGACAGTCCCGACCCCATTCGTCTGGGTGGAATTGCAAATCTTCTTTCCGACCAGCTTGAAAATCTTTGCAATAACGAGGCACGTGCAACAATTCTTGGTCACGTTCAGCGTGGCGGCAGTACTTCTGCACATGACAGGGTGCTTTCTTCCCGCTACGGCTACGAAGCTGTTGAGCTTGCGATGCAGGGAAAATTCGGCAACATGGTTATTCTTAAAGGAGACACCATCAGCTATGCATCTCTCGAAGATGTTATCGGTCAGGAAAATAAGCCTGTTAACCCCAACGGCGAAATCGTTCGTATGGCAAAGGCATTGGGTATTTGCTTCGGTGATTAATAAATTTTGATTATAAAAAGCTATCGCAAGGCATTGCGGTAGCTTTTTGTTTATGATATAATGAGTTCATTAAACATGGTAATTTAATTCGTTTAACGGGAGTGAAAATCATGACAATACGTGAACAAACCGAAAAAATTGAGAGGGAAACGCTTTCTCCCTATGCGTGCCTTTCCGAAAAAACAAAGGGCAGAGCAGAAAAACGCCCTCTTTGCGACATGCGTACGGAATTTCAGCGTGACCGTGATAAAATTATTCATTCAAAATCTTTCCGTCGCCTTAAGCATAAAACGCAGGTATTTATTACCCCTGAGGGTGACCACTACAGGACACGCCTCACCCATACGCTGGAGGTTTCCCAGATTGCCAGAACTATTGCACGAAGCCTTCGCCTTAATGAGGATTTGGTAGAAGCAATGGCTATGGGGCATGATTTGGGGCATACGCCTTTCGGTCATGCAGGGGAATCGGCACTTAACGAGCTTTGCTCAATGGGCTTTCGCCACAGCGAGCAGAGTCTTCGTACTGTGGAGGTTTTGGAAAACCTTAATCTCACATGGGAGGTCAAGGACGGAATCTTAAACCACCCCGGGGATAACGAGGCAAGCACCCTTGAGGGAAGCATACTTAAAATTGCCGACAGGATTGCATATATAAACCACGACATAGATGATGCCTGTCGGGGTGGCATAATAAACGAAAAGGATATTCCCTCAATCATCACCGATGTTCTTGGAGAAACCCATTCCGAGAGGATAAACACACTTATATGCGATGTTGTCAGAAATTCCTACGGAAAAAAGGAAATCCTCATGAGCCGTGAGGTTGAAGAAGCAATGATACGCCTGCGTAACTATATGTTTGATTTTGTGTATGTAGGCTCCTCGGCAAAAAACGAGGAAAAAAAGGTTTTCGGTGTTATAAAAGGTATTTTTGAGTACTATATTGAAAACCCCGGCTCTCTCCCACTTTATATTCAGGAAATTGCATGGAAAGAGGGCATCGAAAGGGCAGTGTGCGACTATATTGCAGGAATGAGCGACCGCTTTGCAATATATACGTATAATAATATTTTTGTGCCGAAATCGTGGGAAAAGCTATAAATCTAAAAGTGCTCTGCTTTTAAGAGCCAGCTATCAATGAGCGATAAAGTCCGGTTTTGAGAAATGTTTCGCTCTTCGGCAAAAATCGCTTGCATCATTTCCCTTTGCAGGCGAGCGATTTTAGTCTTTGAGGAATTGAGTATTCCTTTCAAAGAAGGTGACGTAAAGACGGAATATTTCTCAAAACAAAACTTGCTATGTACAAAAGATAGGTAGGGTTTATTCTTAGCCCCCCGGAGCGGTTGGGGCTTGGGGAATCGCAACCCCAAAACTTTTGGTTCTTTTGGTTACAAAAGAACATAAGTCTCCACGCCTCCGTGGAAATTTATTAACTTTTTTAAAGGTTAGCTGACAGGAAACCTTCCACCTATTGACACAATTTGTCAAATATAATAAAATATGGGTATAGTTTTTTACAAAGGAGAAACAAAAATGTATATTGGTATAGACGTAGGAGGAATGAGCATAAAGGCAGGTGTGGTAAATCACTCAGGTGATATTATCGCAAAATGTGCCGTTCCAACCCCTCTTGATAATAATGAGAATTTCTGCAAAGCGATGCTCGAAAGTGTACGGGGTGCAATTAAAGAGGCAAATATAAAATCTGACGAAATTGAAGCAATCGGTATAGGTGCACCCGGTGTTGTAGACCGTGAAAAGGGACTTTTGGTTAATTCCCCGAATATCCCCTACATAAACGCCCCCGTAAGGGAATATTTGCAGAAGAATTTACGAAATGTTCCCGTGCTTGTGGAAAATGATGCAAACAGTGCCGCATTAGGTGAATACTACAAGGCAGACAATGCAAAGAACTTTGTATTTATTACCTTGGGAACGGGCGTTGGCGGCGGTGTTGTAATAGACGGAAAGCTTTTCACGGGTACAAACGGTGCAGCAGGAGAGCTTGGACATGTGGTAACCCACGCAGGCGGAAGAAAATGCGGCTGCGGAAGAGAGGGCTGCTGGGAGGCATATGCTTCCGTAACAGGGCTTATCAAAACAACCGAGGAGCATAAAGACGAAATTAAAGGCATCAAACCGGGTGACAGAATTTCCGGAAGAACAGTGTTCGAGCTTGCAAAAAAAGGCGACAAGGACGCAGAGCGTATCCGTAATATGTGGATTGAGGAAGTGGCAATCGGCATTACGGACATGGTGAATATTTTCCAGCCCGACGAGCTTGTTGTAGGCGGTGCTATTTCAAAAGAGGGCGACGTGATTATGGAGCCTGTCAGAGAATATGTTAAAAAGCACAGCTTTAATGTAGGGGAACTAAAAAGAACAAAGATTGTGGCATCACGCATAGGCGGAGATGCGGGAATTATAGGTGCGGCACTGCTGTACAAAAACAAGTCGGAGGGCTGAAAAGCAGCACAGCACGAAATGCGAAATGCGGAGTTCGGAATGCGGAATGCGGAATGACGGAAAGAAAATTGCAGGCAATTTTCTCTTGAATATATTGAGAGTTGGAGGATAATCATGGCAATTAAAGGAAATATTATAATCGGACAATCGGGCGGTCCTACGGCTGCCATTAATGCTACATTGGCAGGTGTTTTTTCTGCCGGAAAGAAGCTTTGCGAAGGGAAAGTTTACGGAATGCTCGGAGGCGTTGAGGGGCTTCTTCGGGAAAACTTTGTGGACATGACTCAAAAGCTCACCTCCGACCACGATGTTGAGCTTTTAAAGAGAACTCCCTCATCATATCTTGGCTCTTGCCGGTTTAAGCTTCCCGAACCCGTGGAGGGTAATGAAATCTACGAAAAGCTTTTTGAAATTTTTGAAAAGTATAATATCAAGGGCTTTTTCTACATCGGCGGAAATGATTCCATGGATACAGTGAAAAAGCTCAGTATATACAATGAATTTAAAAAGACAGATATCAAGTTTATGGGTGTTCCCAAGACTATTGATAACGACCTTGTGGCAACCGACCACACCCCCGGCTTTGGCAGTGCGGCAAAATTTGTTGCCACTGTTACAAAGGAGCTTGTTCGTGACAGCCTTGTTTACGACCTTAAGAGCGTAACGGTTGTGGAAATTATGGGCAGAGATGCAGGCTGGCTCACCGCTGCAAGTGCCCTTGCAAAGGGTGCTGACTGCGAGGGTGCTGCCATGGTTCTTCTTCCCGAAGTTCCCTTTAATTATGAATATGTTAAAAACCGTGTGGCAGAGCTTATGGAGTCGGGAAGCAAGTCCCTTGTAATTACCGTTTCCGAGGGCGTAAGGACAAAAGAAGGCAAATACGTCTGCGAATTAGGAAGCGAAAAAGGAACTGATGCTTTCGGTCATACAATGCTGACGGGTACTGCGGCGGCTATTGCGGCAATGCTGAAAAAGGATTTGGGAATCAAAACCCGTGCGGTAGAGCTTTCCACGCTTCAGCGTTGTGCTTCTCATATTGCATCGGCTACGGATATTTCCGAATCCTTTAAGGTAGGCGAGGCGGCAGTTAAAGCAGCGGCAGAGGGCGAAAGCGGAAAGATGGCACTTCTTAAAAGAGTTTCCAATGACCCCTATATATGTGTAACCGACACCGCTGACGTAAGGGAAATTGCAAACCTTGCAAAAGAAGTTCCCCGCAGTATGATTAACGAAAACGGCGATAATGTAACAGATGAATTCATAGAATATGCCCGTCCCCTTATTGAAGGCGAGCTTTCTCAGCTTATGGTAAACGGACTGCCAATGCACATCAAGCTTCGATAAGTCAATGCTTTATGTGCATTGGCAGCTAAATTCGCTGATGCGAGCTAAATGTACTGCGTACGCTAAATTACTTCGTAGCTAAATTGGTCTTGCACCCAGCTAAAAGTGAATTTAATTTAGCTGTTTCAAAGAAACAATTTAGCTATGAAGCGAAGCGGAATAATTTAGCTTTGCAACCTGTTGCAAAATTCAGCTACAATTTTGGATTTGACTTGACATGAGCATAATGCATCTTGTCCCCAAACAGAAAAGGACTGATAGACCTATGGAAGAACGTACACTACGTGTTCTTGAATTTAATACAATAAAGGAAATGCTTAAATCACAAGCAGTATGCACCGAGACACGTGAGCGTCTGGGTGCACTCATTCCTGAAACCAATATATATAAGGCAAGGGAGCTTCTCGCCCTTACAAGCCAGTCGGAAAGCCTTATCATAAAAAAAGGCACACCGCCCATAAGCCCTGTGAGAAATATTTCGGGCAGTGCAAAAAGGGCGGCGGCAGGCGGCACTCTTTCTATGGGTGAGCTTCTGGGAATCGGCCATGTTCTGAGAATGTCCCGCGGACTTGTAAGCTACTGTGACGAGGACGGCTTTGAGGAAAATTATCCTGCGCTCTGGGAGCTTTTTTCCTCTGTCAGCGAAAACAGGAAGCTCGAAAATGCGATTTTTTCCGCTATAATGAGCGAGGAAGAAATGGCAGACGATGCATCAGGCGAGCTTCTCTCGATACGCAGAAAAATGCGTTCTCTCCATTCCAAAATCCGTGAAGTGCTTAATAATATGGTACATTCTCCCTCCTACTCAAACCTTCTGCAGGAGCCTATTGTATCAATGAGGGGCGACCGTTATGTAATCCCCGTTAAAAGCGAACACAAGGGACAGGTGCCCGGTGTTGTTCACGACAGCTCCGCAAGCGGTGCAACGCTTTTTGTAGAGCCTATGGCGGCAGTGGAAATCAATAACAAGCTTCGTGAGCTTAAAAGCGAAGAAAAGGACGAAATCGAGCGTATTTTAAAAGAGCTTTCGGAAAGAGTGGCAGAGTTTTCCGAGCCACTTATTCAAAATTATAATTCAATAATTGAGCTTGATTTTACATTTGCCAAGGGCAAGCTTTCACGAAAAATGAACGCCTCCGTTCCCGAGCTTAATACCGACGGAATTATAGATATAAAGAAAGGCAGACACCCCTTAATAGATGAAAAAAAGGTAGTTCCCACGGATATATATCTGGGAAAGGATTTTGATACCCTTGTAATTACAGGACCCAATACAGGCGGTAAGACCGTGTCTATCAAAACATTAGGTCTGTTTACCCTTATGGCACAGTCAGGGCTTTGCATCCCTGCATCGGGGGGAAGCCGGCTTGCCGTGTTTGAAAGCGTGTTTGCCGATATTGGCGACGAGCAGTCAATAGAGCAGTCGCTAAGTACCTTTTCCGCACATATGACCAATATTATCAAGATTCTTGATAATGCAAGCTATAATTCGCTGATTCTTTTTGACGAGCTTTGTTCGGGAACAGACCCCACGGAGGGTGCGGCTCTTGCCGTGGCAATCTTGGAGAGGGCACGTTCTCTCGGTGCAAAGGTGGCGGCAACAACCCACTACAGCGAAATCAAGCTTTATGCCCTTTCTACCGACCGTGTGGAAAACGCCGCCTGCGAATTTGACGTGGCATCACTTCGTCCCACTTACAGGCTTTTAATCGGGGTTCCGGGAAAAAGTAATGCTTTTGCAATTTCAAAGAGATTAGGGCTTCCCGAGGATATAATCGACCACGCAAGGGAGCTTATAGACGGAGAAAACACTCGTTTTGAAGATGTGATTACCTCTCTTGAACAGCACCGTGCACAAGCACAAATAGAGCTTGATGCCGCAAGCGAGGCAAAGGCACAAACCCTCGTGCAGAAGCAGGAAGCGGAAAAAGAGCGAAGCCGAATAAAGGCACAGCGTGAAAAAATCTTAAACGATGCACGCCGTGATGCCAAGAAAATATACGAGCAGGCAAAGAGCGAGGCAGATGCAATCGTTAAAAAGATGCAAAAGCTCTTTGACGAATCTGCTACTGCAAACAGAAATGCTATTGAAGAAGGCAGGCGTACTCTTAAAAAAGGGCTTGATAAGGCGGAAGGGAAGCTTTCCGAGGACGTATTCCGCAATAAATCGGGCAAAAAGCTGGATCCCAAGAAAATTACCCTCGGTCAGGTGGTAGAGGTTACCACAATGAATTCTACGGGTAATGTCCTTACTCTGCCCGACAAAAAGGGTGACCTTACCGTGCAGGTTGGTATCCTCAAGATAAAGACCAACGTAAGTGCACTTGCACCCGGCAGAGAGGAAACGAAGAAAAAGAATTCACAAAGCTATATCGTAGGCGAAAGCCGTGCCTACAGCGATATTAAAATGGAGCTTGACCTTAGGGGAGAAACGGTGGAGGACGCCCTTTTGCTGGTGGATAAATATCTTGACGATGCCGCCCTTGCACACCTTGAATCGGTTACAATTATACACGGTAAGGGTACAGGTGCACTCCGCAGTGCAATAGGCGATATGCTTCGCCATCACCCCCATGCACGAAGCTTCCGCCCCGGTAAGTACGGAGAGGGTGAAGCCGGTGTGACAGTGGTTGAAATACGATAGAGAAAACGCAAAAATCGTGAATAATACAACATTTTAATCAATAAAAATATGTTGACATCATTTTTTCCCGGTGTTATAATGGTTCTAATGTAGATTTTTGTAGAAAATGGAGGTTTTTTTGTTATGAAAAACGAATACTTACTCAGTGTCCTTGAGAGTGTAAAGAAAAAGGACGCTAATGAACCTGAATTTATTCAGACAGTTACAGAGGTTCTGGAAAGTCTTGAGCACGTTGTTGAAAAACGTCCTGAGCTTGCAAAGACAGGTCTTTTTGAAAGACTTGTAGAGCCGGAAAGACAGATTCTTTTCCGTGTTCCCTGGGTTGATGACAACGGTAAGGTTCAGGTTAACCGCGGTTTCCGTGTACAGT
>JAZQAB010000110.1:0-12075 GCA_045545055.1 Clostridia bacterium
GTTTTTGAGTTTTTGGCTCTAAACTAAATCTTTGTACGTTGTTTACTGTACTGTCTGGCTTGTATTCGCCTAAAGTTAATCTCAAAAAGAAAATTTCTTTTGAGCCCTTACGCTATTTAATTTTCAAGGTTCAATCCGCTCGCTCGTTTTTAGCGAGCTTGTTTATTATACATCGCTTAAAGCTCTTTGTCAACACTTTTTTTAAACTTTTTTAAGTTTTTTTCGGTGTATCTGTCAATGTGCTTCCAAAGCGACAACGTTGTATATGATAACACCGTTTTGAGGAAAAGTCAATACCTTTTTTCAAAAAACTTTAAAAAAATTTAAGCTTCCTATTATATAGCTTATAATGGCTGCTAATGAGCTTGTTATCATTCTGCCCGCAAACATAAAAAAAATTCATTATTCAAGGAAAAATTTTCATTTAAATCTGCGTTTGGTATTTCTTCTTATAATATTATGGAAACAAAACAGTGTTCTCCGCCACATCCGCTAAAATTTTTTAAAAAAATCCTTGACAGTTATGTTTATTATGTTATAATTAGTATGTTACTTTATGCAGTACTTGCAAATGCAGGGCTGCGAGGGGAGGGTATAGAATGTCAGAGATCAGAGTTAAAGATAATGAATCTTTAGATAGCGCCCTGAGGAGATTTAAGCGCTCTTGTGCTAAGGCAGGCGTATTGTCCGAGGTTAGAAAAAGAGAGCATTATGAAAAACCCAGCGTAAAACGTAAAAAGAAGTCTGAGGCTGCAAGAAAAAGAAAATTTAAGTAATTGATTTCGACAAACCCACATACAATTGTATGTGGGTTATGTTTTGGGCACACAAAGAAAGCAGCACCGATCGTTCATCGGATTCTAATTCATATTTCTATTACGGAGTTTTTCTTGGGTGGTCATCATTTTTGGTAAAAATCCGTAACGTGTACGGATTTTTTTGTTTTTATTCCGATGAACTACAAACAAACTTCGCCTCTCGACGTACCATCGTACGCCTTCGGGTTCCCCACAAAGCCCAAGGCTTTATGGGCTCAGTTTGTCTGTTCTGCACTACTTTCTTTGCGTGCCTTATGCAGGAGGTTTTGTTATGTATATAAGAAGACTACTTGACGACGAGTATGAAGATGTAGTAAAATTAATTACGCAGACGGTACACTCTGTTTGTGCAGATGATTATACAAAGGAAGAACTTGATGCCTGGGCACCGTCAAATTTCGACGTGCCGAAATTCCGCCAGAACCTTTCAGACTCCCTGAATTTAGTTGCTTTTGAAAAAGGAAAATTGGTGGGGTTCATAAGTCTGGAGCGAAACGGGTATATAAATCGGTTGTATACGCACAAGGATTTTTTACATAGAGGCATCGCATCGGCTCTTTTCAAGGAAGCCGAAGGCTGGGCTATGAAAAACGGTATTTGTGAGCTGAGCCTTGATTCCAGTAAAACTGCCGAGGGCTTCTATATTAAGATGGGCTTTAAAAAAGCAGGCATCAGCACCCTTTCACGTGGCGGCGTGGTTCTTAGAAATACTGTAATGAAAAAGGTGATTAAAAATGGTGAAGTTAAATAACGATTGGGACGAAAAAATCGGCAAAGAATTTGAAAAGGAATATTACCTGAGGCTTCGCAGATTTTTAAAGGAGGAATATGCATCACACACGGTTTATCCCGATATGTATGAGCTTTTCTCCGCACTCAAGGCTACTCCCTACTCAAAGGTTAAGGTAGTAATCATCGGTCAGGACCCTTACCATGAACCGGGTCAGGCACACGGCATGAGTTTCTCGGTAAAGCCCGGTATTCCTATTCCCCCATCACTTCTTAATATGTATAAGGAAATAAAGGCAGAATTTGGATATGAGATTCCCAAAACAGGTTATCTGATGCAGTGGGCACAGCAAGGGGTTTTGCTTTTAAACGCAGTTCTCACTGTACGTGAGGGCGAGGCGAACAGCCATCAGGGAAAAGGCTGGGAAGAGTTTACCGATGAAATCATTCGTCAGCTAAATCTGCGTGATGAGCCTGTGGTTTTCCTTTTGTGGGGAAATAACGCACGAAAGAAAAAGGAACTGATTACAAATCCCCGACATTATATATTAGAGGCGGCACACCCCAGTCCCCTTTCCGCATCGAGAGGGTTTATGGGATGCGGTCACTTTAAGAAAGCAAATGAAATTCTTATATCTAATCTCAAATCTCCTATTGACTGGAGGATAAAAGACTGATAAAATAGAATTACTGAAGGGAAAGATTTTCTGCCCCTAAAGAAAGGAATGGTATTATGTATAATCCGAAATCAATGATTGCAGAAGAATTTATCAGCGATGAGGAAATCCGTGCTACTTTAAAGTATGCGGAGGAAAACAAAAACAATGTGGAGCTTATCGACAAAATTTTAGATAAGGCAAGGCCGCAGAAAAAGGATAACGGCACCTTCTGCCAAGGTCTCAACCACAGGGAGGCATCGGTGCTTCTCGCCTGTGAAATTCCCGAAAAGGTACAGGAAATGTATAAATTAGCAGAGGAAATAAAACAGGCTTTCTACGGCAACAGAATAGTAATGTTTGCACCGCTGTACCTTTCAAACTACTGTGTAAACGGCTGTGTGTATTGTCCGTATCATTACAAGAACAAGCACATTGCAAGAAAGAAGCTTACACAGGAGGAAGTAAGAAACGAGGTTATCGCACTTCAGGATATGGGACATAAACGCCTTGCAATTGAATCGGGCGAGGATCCTGTAAATAATCCCATTGAATATATCCTCGAATGTATTGATACAATTTATTCTATCAAGCACAAAAACGGTGCTATAAGACGTGTAAACGTAAATATTGCGGCTACCACGGTGGAAAATTACAGAAAGCTCAAGGACGCAGGAATCGGAACATATATTCTGTTTCAGGAAACTTATCATAAGGAAAGCTACCTTAAGCTTCACCCCACGGGTCCAAAGCATGACTACGCTTATCATACCGAGGCTATGGACAGAGCCATGGAGGGTGGCATTGATGATGTGGGCTTGGGTGTGCTTTTCGGATTGGAGCTTTACAAATATGAATTTGCAGGGCTTCTGATGCACGCAGAGCATCTTGAAGCTGTTCACGGCGTAGGCCCTCACACAATCAGCGTACCGAGAATCAAGCGTGCAGACGATATTGACCCCGATGTTTTTGACAATGGTATTGATGATGATACCTTTGCAAAGATTTGTGCCCTTATCAGAATTTCCACTCCCTACACGGGAATGATTATTTCTACAAGAGAGAGCCAGGCAGTGCGTGAAAAGGTGATTAAACTCGGCGTATCACAGATAAGCGGTGCTTCCAGAACTTCTGTAGGCGGATACACTGAGGAGGAACGCCCCCACGACAGTGAGCAGTTTGATGTATCCGACACAAGGACGCTTGATGAGGTTGTAAAATGGCTGATGGAGCTTGGTCATATCCCCTCCTTCTGCACGGCATGCTACCGTGAAGGCAGAACGGGAGACAGATTTATGTCCCTTTGCAAATCGGGGCAGATTCAAAATTGCTGTCACCCCAATGCACTTATGACACTGAAGGAATTTTTGATGGATTATGCTTCAGAGGATACAAAGAAAATCGGAGAGGCTCTGATTCAGGCAGAGCTTGAAAACATTCCCAAGGAAAAGGTAAAGGAAATCTGCAAAGAAAACCTTGAAAAAATTCAAAATGGTATAAGAGATTTCAGATTTTAAATTAGGATTTAAAAAAAGAGCAAACAGTTCATCAATCTGTTTGCTCTTTTTGTTGTTACTTTACACATTTTGAACATGGAGTTAACCCTAAATCAGTTGCATTCTGTAATGTGGTTTCAAAGCTATTTTTTCCACCGCAATCAGCATCTAAATGATACCTTTTTCCGGTTGGAGTTCTGTAAACCTTGTATATGCTATTTGTTGCATTGTCAAGCTGACTAGGTTCTTCCGAAGAATTAGGTTCGTAAAATCCCTCGCCTGTCAATGCGTTTTCCCCGGTTGCATAATCAATATTTATACCGGGTTGCACATTGTAACAAAAAACACAAAACATTACTCCAGCCCCAGCATCTTCTACGGAATAAGCTTCAAGCAGAACGCCATCAGCAACAAGGTTGTTTCCTGAAAAGACGGGTGTTGACCGATACATCACATTGTTATTTGTTCTTTCGACATAATCATCAATCATATTTTCAAAAGGTAACATTCCTTCAACATTTAAGTATCTGGTTCCTGTGATTAAATTACGTTTGTTTGCATTTTCCCCTGTCAATTGAAAGCCTATCAAATGACACCTATTGTAGAGATAACCGCCATCAACAACATCATACCTGTTGTTGATCCAACCGGTAGGAATTACTGAACTTACGCTTTCCCGTTCTTGCGTTGGCATTAAATTTATACCTATTGAAGCCATTGCAACGTCACAACGTCCAAGCTCATCAAGGTCTGCATAAAACTCAAAAGAACCTTCGATAAGCTCATATTCCTTGAAAAACGGCTTATTATCATTGATTTGAATATATGGTTGTCCGCTGTATGTAGGAACCAATTTCTTTATAGTTTGGTATTCCGTATCGTCAAAACCATTACTAATAATAGAAACTGTGCTGGTGGAATCCTCCCAAGCTACCCCTAAATTAAGACTTTCTGCAACGAAACGAATGGGAAGCATTGTGCGTCCGTTGTGAACAGCAGGTGCCACATCAAGAACAACGGATTGATTATTGACAGAAGCAACAGTGTTATCAATGGTGAGCTTAATAATATCTTCGTCAACAACTATCGTTACTGTACGGGTGGCATTATCCCAATTCACCATCCCACCAAAAGCTTCAATAATTGCCCTTATCGGGACAAGCGTTCTGCCATTATTTACAATAGGCGTTGTTCCACGACCATCATCGATTTCTGTCTTCAACCCGTTTACTACCATAATAGGATTATCAATCTGTAAACTTACCACAACATCCAAGGCAGTGTTTTTCGCGGCGGAAGCGGAAACAGATGTAAAGATACAACCAATTATCAAGAACAGAAATATTAATCTATTCGTTTTTTTCATATGTATTCACCTATATTAAGCTTATCGATAGCACACCTTGCAGGCTGTTCTTCCCTGTGCTAATGCTTCTTCAAGAGTTATAGGAAAAGCACCGTTTTTTAATGTATGACAGGTTTTATAATGGTACTTGCTTCCTGTTTCCCCTATATAAACAATTTCTCCCTGATTATCTGTGGGCATTGTTTGATTTAAGCTAATATTTGTTGTTGAATTATTATTTTTTGCATGCGAATAGATAATTACCGTACTACTGTCTTGGTCCCACTGCACATCTGCACCAAATGCTTCTGCAACATACCTCGCAGGAGCAAGTGTTCTACCATCAATAACAACTGGAGAAACATCCATTATTGTCACCTGATTGTTGATATACATATCCGTACTGTTTACTGTCATCTTTACGACAGTATCGCCTTTGGTACAAATAGCAGAACTTGTACTACTATCCCATTCAACTGTCGCACCCATTCTTTCAAAAATTGCTCTGATAGGCACCATTGTCCTACCATTGATGATTTGAGGTCTTACATCAAATTCTATGTAACTTCCGTCAAGAGTTACATAAATTGTATCACTTGCAAAAGTTGTGATGCCGACAGAAAGCATTAAGCAAGCCACGAGTAATAAACCAATAATTTTTTTCATAACGATATCTCTCCTTAATATAAAATAAAAAAGTGCATAACTCCTATTTCAGAGCTATGCACCGAAAAACGCACGGCTCTGACAATAAGGTTGCTACACTCTTATAACTTGCATCGTTTCCGAGAAGCAGTCAGAGAGTACGCTTTTACCGATAGCGTACCTTCTCGGAATTAGAATTATACAAGTTTATACACTTAACCTATTTTATTAAGAGTGTAGCATACTTAGTATAGCACTTTTCTTTTAAAGAATCAATATATTTAGATGCAAATTTTAGTATAAAATAACAACAGACCGGAACCGAATGGTTCCGGGCTGTTTCATAGTTTACTTAGTCATCTATTGAGCTATCTGTTGCTCTTTCAAAGATTGCTTCTACTTCTTGGGAGGGCTTTTTAGTCATAAGCGTAACAATAACGCATACCACGAAGCCTACGATAAAGGCAGGAACAATTTCATACACGCCCGTAGATGCCATATACATATACCAAAGAATATCTGTAACAGCACCTGCCACAATACCTGCGATTGCACCGGAGTATGTGAAGCGTTTCCAGAAAAGTGACAGAAGAACTACCGGTCCGAAAGCTCCACCAAAGAGTGCCCATGCATTTGAAACCATATCCATTACCGCCTGTGCACCTTTACCCTTACTGCTTGCAATAAAATATGCAATAACAGCAACGATAACAACTACAAGTCTGCCTACCCAAAGGATTTCCTTTTCGGAGGCTTTTTTTCTTATGATAGGTTTGTAAATATCGCTCGTGAATGACGATGATGCAACAAGAAGCTGAGAATCAGCAGTGGACATTGATGCCGCAATAATTGCCGCAAGGAGAATTCCTGCAATAAATCCGGGGAAGAGCCTTCTTGCCAAGGTTACAAACACAAGCTCCTGTGCACCTTTTGCCAAAAGCTCCGCACCTACTACCATTCTTCCAAGGTATGCTATGAGAATTGCCGCAAAAAGGGAAATTACAACCCAAATAATTGCAACAGTAGCACTCTTTTTAACCATACTTGGTTTTTCAATACCCATAAAGCGAACAAGAATGTGAGGCATTCCGAAATATCCAAGTCCCCAACCCAGACCTGAAACTATTTCTTGCCAGGTTGCCCCGAAAAGATTTGCCCCAAAGGAATATGTAGTACCATTCACACTAATATCTTTAAGTGCCTCAGCATCAAGATTTTGAGTGAGATAAACCACAATAGGGACTGCAATAAGAGCTGCAAGCATTAAAAGTCCCTGGAAAAAGTCTGTCCAGCAGACAGCCTTATATCCGCCGAGGAAGGTGTAAACAAGGATGATTACAGCAAATATAATCATGGCACGCTCTTCACCCAATTTAGGGAACAAGTCTCCGAACACCTTTGACCCTGCTGAAAATGCCGATGCAACATAAAGTGTAAAACTAACCATGAATACTATTGCACAAATAATCTTAAGTGCAGGATTTGCTGTTGCAAAGCGGTTTGAAAGGTACTGCGGAAGCGTGATAGAATCCCCCGAAGCCTTTGAAAACTTTCTAAGACGCTTTGCTACAAAAATCCAGTTAAGAGCAGTACCGATTGCAAGACCGATACCTATCCATGCCTGTCCTAAACCGAATGCAAGAATACTTCCCGGAAGCCCCATAAGAAGCCACGCACTCATATCCGATGCTTGGGCACTCATTGCCGTTACCCAAGGGCCCATCTGTCTTCCTCCGAGGAAATAATCCTTTTCACTATTCCCCTTAGACTTAAAGAAGAAGTACAGACCTATTGCCAAAACTACGATAAAATAAAGTACAAAAGCCAAAACTTCTGCCATTGAAATCTACTCCTTTTATTAAAAATTATTTTTATTTTACCACAAAAAGGAAGCTTTTTCAAGATTTTTCTTTTATATATTCGGCAAAGTCTTTATAGAGATAAAGCGAGCCGCAGATAAGAGTGACGGGATTTTCCTTTACCGCTGCCTCAAATGCCTCCCCTATGGTGTTAAAAGAGGTTACTTCAAAACCAAATCCTTTAAATTTTTCCGCCAAAGTTTCGGGAAGAGCCGCACGGGGGTTATCCTTTACGGGAACGGTGAATATTTCCGAACGCTCACAGAACCCGTTTTCCTTTAAATGGCAAAGCGAGGCATCAATATCCTTGTCTGCCATTGCAGCATATATAATTGAAAGTCTTTCCTTTGGAAAGTACCTGTTTACGGCATTTGTAAGAGCCTCGGTTCCGCTAAGGTTATGTGCTCCGTCAAAAATGACAAGGGGATTTTCGGAAATTTTTTCAAATCTTCCGATGTTGCGCGCCTTATCAAGGCCTGCTCGTATGTATTTTTCGTCAATTCCAAGAAGCTGTGCCGCTTTTACTGCAAGCGAGGCATTTTCCGTCTGATGGATTCCCGAAAGGTTGATTTTGAGTCCTTTTAGCTCACCCAAATCAAAAATTTCGCTCATTCCTTGAGGCGGCTGATTAACACATTCCGATGATAGAATAAACTCTGCCCCCTGCTCCTTTGACTTTTTTTCAAGCACTGAAAGTGCCTCTTGCGGCTGATTGGGGGTGGTTATCACAGTACTCCCCTTTTTTATAATTCCTGCTTTTTCGGCGGCAATTTTTTCTATAGTACCGCCCAGATATTCAATATGGTCAATATCTATTTTCGTGATAATACTAAGCAGCGGTGCATCTATAATATTTGTTGCATCCAATCTTCCACCAAGACCTGTTTCAAGAACTACAACGTCGCATTTTTCTTTTGCAAAGTAAATAAATGCCGCTGCCGTCCATATTTCAAACTGGGTGGGCATAGCACCTTTTTCCTGCTCCACTTCCTTGGCGTATTTCTCAACCTGCGTTAAAAGCAAGTCCATTTCTCCCTGTGATATATTTTTTCCGTCGATGCTAATTCTTTCGCAAACATCAATCATATTGGGAGAGATGAATTTTCCGCATTTAAGTCCGCTTTCGCTTAAAATACATTGAAGGAATGCACAACTTGAGCCTTTTCCGTTGGTTCCTGCAACATGGATAAATCTAAGGTTTTTTTGAGGGTTTTGGCACTTTTGACACAAAGCACCTATCGATTCAAGCCCCAGACGGCTTTTTGCCTGAAAGCTGTTGGCGTATGTCTTAAAATCGCTCATTGGGCTTCACTCTCCGAAACAAATTTTTTAAGTCTGAAAACAAGCTTTTTTCCTCCGCACATTACAAGCATATGCAGGGCAAAAAGAATAATCATTGCCGGAAGTCTCATCCACACTGCACTGCGGAAGCTTGCATAAATTCCCATGGCGGTCAGTATTTCTGACATTACTGTAAAGCTTATGAGAAACTGCAAAAATGCACAGATAACGGCACGTACATAATAGCTGCGGCTATCCTTTACTTTAAAGAAGCATGCACCGAAAATAAATCCGCACACAAATTCCACTAAGGTGATGAGGGGGTTTACGCCTATTCTCAGTGCTTCTATAAAGTCGGCAGTTGCCGCTACAAAACCTGAGGACAATGGCCCGTAAATTACACCTACAATGAAAACAGTTATAAATTTCATCGGAACTTTGATGAGATTCCCCACTCTGAAGGTGGCAAAAATGCCAAGGATAACGGTTATTGCCGTCAAAAGTCCCAATACACACATTTTCTTTGTTGAAATTCTTTGTTTCACAAAAATCAAAACCTTTCTGCAGCATGCTGCAGAAAGGTTCGTAGAATCTTAGAGCAGCAACGGAATGCGAAACTGTTATCGCAAGACAATAGTCTATTCGTTATGAAGACAACTTCCCGTTCTTCATACACTGCAATTACCAAAGTGGCAATCAACGCAACAGTTTCTACTTTGCTGATAAATTACATTAATTTAATTATTTATATTTTTCTAAATTCCAGATTTTATCGTTATACTCATTAATTGTTCTGTCACTGGAGAAGAATCCGCTCATAGCAACATTTATAATAGCCTTTTTAAGCCATACGTCCTCATTGCGGTACTCCCTGTCAGCTATGCGGTGAATTTCGCAATATGCCTCAAAGTCACGCACTACCATATAAACGTCTGCTCTGCCGTGGTCCCCGAAAATCAAGGTCTGGTAAAGATCCTGATACTTTTTGGGGTCATTGGGGCATACAGTTCCGTCTATAAGCATATCAAGCACCCTGCGAATCTGGGCATTTGATGTGTAGATGTTCTGACTGGAATTTTCGTTGTACTGAAGCTCACGGTTGACTTCGGGAGTTTTCATACCGAAGATAAAGATGTTATCATCGCCCACGCACTCACGCATTTCTACGTTTGCACCGTCAAGCGTACCGATTGTAAGGGCACCGTTTGCCATAAACTTCATGTTACCGGTACCGCTTGCCTCCTTACCTGCCGTTGAAATCTGCTCACTGATTTCTGCCGCAGGAATAATTTTCTGTGCAAGGCTTACACCATAGTTTTCAATAAACACTACTTTAAGTCTTCCGTTTACAACAGGGTCATTATTAACAAGCTTTGCAACATCATTTATGAGCTTGATGATAAGCTTTGCACGGGCATATCCGGGGGAAGCCTTTGCTCCGAAGATAAATGTATGGGGATACATGTCAAAGGTCTTATCCGTCTTAAGCTTATCGTAGAGATAGAGAATATGAAGCACGTTAAGAAGCTGACGCTTGTATTCGTGCAATCTCTTTACCTGAACGTCAAATATACTACCCGGGTCAACATCGATTCCGTTATGCTCTTTAATATATGCAGCGAGCTCCTGCTTCTTCTGAAGCTTAACCGCCTTAAACTGCTGACGGAACTCGGCATCATCTGCATAAGGAAGAAGCTTTTCAAGCTTTGATACGTCCTTTACCCAGCCCTTACCGATTTTAGAAGTAATAAGCTCACTAAGCTCCGGATTTGCAAGTCTGAGCCAACGGCGGTAGGTGATACCATTGGTAATTGAAACAAATTTGTCGGGTGTAAGATTATTGTAATCACGGAATACATCGTTACGCAAAATATCCGTATGAAGTCCCGAAACACCGTTTACCTTATGGCAGGTTGCAAGGCACATATTCGCCATGTTGATATAGTTATGAGCAATGATTGACATATAGTTGATTTTGCCCCAGTCGTCGCCGTAACGTGCGTGGAGGTCCTCAACCAGTCTGCGGTTCATTTCGTCAACAATCATATAAATTCTGGGAAGAAGTCTCCGGAACATATCCATAGGCCATTTTTCAAGAGCCTCGGCAAGAATTGTATGATTTGTATACGCAAATACACGCTGTACAATATCCCATGCCTGTTCCCAGCCCATTCCTTCTTCGTCCATAAGCACACGCATAAGCTCAGGAATTGCAATAGCGGGATGGGTATCATTAATATGAATTGCTATATATTCGGGAAGGTGGTCAAGATCCATTCCCTTATGGTGACGCTTGAATCTGGAAATTATCCACTGAATGGTACAGGATACAAAGAAATACTGCTGACGAAGACGAAGAGCCTTACCCTCCTGATGATTATCTTCGGGATAAAGAACCTTACTTAAAACTTCGGCAAGTGCCTTTTCCTCTACTGCCCTTAAATAGTCACCGCCGGAGAAGCTTGACATATCAAGGTCACGCTCTGCCCTTGCAGACCAAAGACGGAGGGTGTTTACAATTTTTGCATCGTAGCCGACAATCGGAACATCATAAGGAATACCTACAACGTTGGTTGTGTCGGAATAGTTTACCTTAAGACCGCTTTCGGTCATTTCGGTAGTTACATTTCCTCCGAAGCGAACCGTCACCTTTTCTTCAGGTCTGGGAATTTCCCACACACTTCCGTCATGAAGCCAGTTATCGGGAGTTTCAACCTGCTCACCGTCTACGATAAGCTGCTTGAAAAGACCGTACTCATAACGAATTGAGCATCCGAAGGAGGGAAGCTCCAAGGTTGCAAGAGAATCAAGGAAGCATGCGGCAAGTCTTCCAAGGCCGCCGTTACCAAGTCCTGCATCACTTTCCTGAGATGCGATTTCCTCAAGGCTGCAGCCCATGGATTTAAGAACCTTGTCATAATCGTTTGTAAGTCCTATATTAAGAAGGTTGTTACCGAAAGAACGACCCATAAGAAATTCAAAGGAAAGATAGAACAGTTCCTTTTTCTGTGCTGTCCTCTGCTGACGGCGGTATGCTGTCCACTGTTGCATAATTCTGTCACGGACGGTAAGTGCCGCCGCTTTATAAATATGCGATTTTGTTGCATCCTCCAAGGTTCTGCCGTAATGACGGCTAAGCTTACCGAGGATTTCTTCTTTTATTTGCTGCTGATTTGCAGTAAGTTTCACTGTTGCCAATATATACAACTCCTTTAACAAGTTTTTTACAAAAATAAAATAGGTATA
>JAZQAB010000111.1:0-22659 GCA_045545055.1 Clostridia bacterium
GGGTTAGCTTTTTACAAATTTGAGCAAATTTTAGGAAGAGGGGACAAAATAAAAAAAGTGGATTTAAGAATTGAATATCTTGACATTAAAGATTTAACGCCGTATGAAAACAACGCAAGAAAACATGAAGACCTTGACATTGAAAACATTGCCGAAAGCATCAAAAAATACGGAATGAATGACGCTGTAGGTATCTGGGGCGATAAAAACACCATTGTTGAAGGGCACGGCAGAGTATTAGCCTGCGAGAGATTAGGCATTAATAAAATCCCTGTCGTACGTCTTGACCACTTGACAGATAAACAGCGTAAAGAATACGCTATCGCACATAATGCTACAGCAGAATTATCGAACTGGGACTTCCGGATATTAGACACAGAACTGCAGGAACTTGATTTAACAGGTTTTGACTTCCCGTTTTCTGAAAAAAGCGATATAGACATAGACAGCTTTTTTGAAGATGCACCCAAGAAAGAGAAAGAACCTAAGACGGTGACCTGCCCTTGTTGTGGTGAGGTGTTTGAGATATGAAAGTGTTCTTGGCGGCAACGAGTGACAAAAGCTTCATACCAAACATCGATAAAAGCATCTACACATTAGAGAGCTTTTACTATGTGCAGAGCTGGCAGATACCGTTAATTAAGAAATGGGATATGTTCCTGCTTGATAGCGGAGCTTTCACGTTTATGAATAACGCCAAAAACGCTGACTTTGACATCTACCTTGACGAATATATCAAGTTTATAAATAACAATGATGTGCGTTACTTTTTTGAGTTAGACGTTGACAGTGTTGTTGGGTATAAAAAGGTGCTGGAGTACAGGCGTAGGCTTGAAAAGGAAACTGGAAAGCCTTGTATCCCTGTGTGGCACAAAAGCAGGGGTAAAGAGGAATGGTTAAAGATGTGCGACGGTTACGATTATGTGGCCGTTGGCGTTCTTGGTTTTAAATCCTATTATGACGCCTAAAGATGTTTTAATTATGATTTGTCTACAGGTGAGTCTAAAGATGGCATACGAGATAATTATTCTTCCTGTGACTATCTTATTAACCAAGAAAGTAAGTGCTTATGAATATGGCTTATTGAACAAATAAGGTGATTATATGACTGCAAACGAATACAAAAAATTAATAATTGAGGACATGAAAAGTGTGGGGACATATAAGCCACAGTTTGACAAAGTTATAAGCAACCTTGCTGTTGTATATGCCGACATGGATAACGCCAGAGAGCAGTTTGATAAAAGCGGTGGCAGTATGGTTGTAAAGCATACAAATAAAAATGGAAGTACTAACCTCGTTAAAAATCCATTTTATTTAGTTATAGAGGGACTGCAGGGAAACATCTTGCAGTACAGCCGAGAGCTTGGCTTAACGCCTATGGGCTTAAAGAAAATAAATGAGAAAGAAATGTCTGGCAAGAAGAAGGTAAGTAAACTTGACAGCGTTTTAGAGAGTTTGGCTAATGGCTAAAAGTAAATTATTCAACGAGGTTAAAAAGTATGCTGAAGACATTGTAAGCGGTAAGTCGATAGCTAACAAAGATAGAGTGCTGGCTGCACAAAGGTTTTTAAATGACCTTGAAAATCCCAAATGGGAGATGCGGACAAAAGATGCCGACTTTGTTATTAAAATTATAGAGGGTACTTTTGTGCACATCAAAGGAGAGAAGCGAGGACAGCCGTTTAAACTTGAGAAGTGGGAGAAGTTTATCTGTTATAACCTTGCAGGGTTTTACATAAAAGGCACAAACGAAAGACGCTTCAAAGAGGCGTTTATATTTTTACCCAGAAAAAATGGGAAAACCTATCTTATCTCTGCTGTAGCGTGGGCGTTGTCGTTATTAGAACGAAATGTTTACTCTGTGTTGTATATCATAGCAACGAAGCTTGATAGAGCTTTAGAGAGCTTTGAAAACATAAGGGAAAATATTGAGTATATGGGTGAAGAGGGAAACTTCCGAATATTGAATAATAACTTTGAACACTCAATAACAAGGGAGTTTTATGATGCTTATGGTGAGAAGTCGGGTGCTTTAAGAATACAGGCTCTTGCGTCCGATGCGAAACGTGCTGACGGTCTTAATGCCAATATTATAGTGCTTGACGAGATACACGGCTATAAAAATGCCAATGAGTACTATGTTTATAAACAGGCGATGAAAGCGTATGTCAACAAATTACTTTTAGGTATAACAACGGCAGGCGTTAATATGAACAGCTTTTGTTATCAGCGTTTGAAATACTGTCAAGAGGTTATGGCTGGCACGAAGCAGGACGATGAATATTTTATATTCATTTGTATGGCGGATAACCCAGATGACTACACTAACCCGATTGAGCATGAGAAGGCAAATCCTAACTATGGCGTGACGATTAGACCACAGGATATTTTGAACGAGGCTATACAGGCACAGAATGACCCTACAGGCAGAAATGAGTTCTTGAACAAATCGCTTAATATCTATACAAATGCACTTGACAGCTATTTCAGCACAGCAGAAGTGCAGGCAAGTGATAGCGAGTATAACTGGACTATTGATGAGCTGGCAAAACTGCCTATCAACTGGTATGGCGGTGCGGACTTATCAAAGATGCATGACTTAACGGGAGTATCATTGCATGGTAGATATAAGGATGTTGATATATGTATAACTCATGGCTTTATGCCGATAGTAACGGCGTATAAGAAAGCCGATGAGGATAATATACCTTTCTTCTGGTGGCAGGAGGAAGGCTGGCTGACGCTGTGTAACAGTGAAGTAATTGAATATGAAGATGTATTGCAATGGTTTATTGATATGAGAGACAAGGGCTTTAAAATTAAGTGGGTGGGCTATGACAGACGATATAGCCGTGAGTTTGTAATGAAGATGAAAAAAGCCAGTTTCAAAATGCGTGACCAGTCGCAGAGATATGTCGAAAAAACAGAAGCGTTTAGGGAGATTGAAAAGCAAATCAAACTTAAACGCTTTTATTATGCTCATAATAAGGCTTTTGAGTATTGCATAAGCAATGTAAAGGCCATTGAGGACAGCGACGAGTTTGTAAGGTTTGAGAAGATACAGCCAACGCAGAGGATAGACCTTTTCGATGCCGATGTAATAGCCTGCAAACAGATGCTGATAGATATAGAAAAAAGTCAGAAGGTAGGTGGATGGTTTGGCTAAAAAAAGCAAAAGAAAACCAAAAGAAGTAAGAGCAGCACCAACAGAGAAAAGAAGCTCGGTATCTTGGGTAACGATTGATGATTTCAACACTTTGTGTTGCGGTGAGTATAGCACGTTAAGTGATAATCCCGAGGTGTTGAGTGCGATTAACAAGATATGCGATATTGTGTCTTCAATAACGATTTATCAAATGGAGAACACTAACAAGGGCGATGTAAGGGTTAAAGACGGTCTTTCGAGACTTGTGGATATAGTCCCAAATCCCTACATGACCCGTAAGACGTTTATATTCAACATCGTTAAATCATTGCTGTTGGATGGTGACGGCAACAGCGTTGTTATTCCTAAAACGGCAGGCGGGTATATTGAAAGGCTTGATATTGTAGCTCCGTCAAGAGTGACTTTCCAGAAAGACGGACATTATGCCTATAAGATTTTAATTGACGGCATAGCGAAAGACCCTGCGGACTTATTACACTTTGTAATCAATCCCAGCCCAGAGGAAGCATGGAAAGGCACAGGGTATCGTGCAGCCTTAAAAGATGTGGCTAAAAATCTTAAACAGGCATTGGCTACAGAAAGAGGCTTTATGGAGAGCAAATGGAAACCTTCAATAATCGTTAAGGTTGACAGTATGGTTGATGAATTATCAACAGAAGAGGGCAGACAGCAGATTTTAAAAAGTTATGTTAAGACAAGCGAAGCTGGCGAGCCTTGGTTGTTACCAGCTGACCAGTTCGACGTTGAAGTTGTTAAGCCGTTGTCATTAAACGATATAGCATTAAGCGACAGCGTAAAGCTCGACAAGCAGACTGTAGCATCTATCTTAGGTGTTCCGCCGTTTATCGTTGGTATTGGCGAGTACAAAGCGAGTGAGTGGGACAACTTCATTAACGCGAGGATTAAGCCCATTTGCAACGCTATTGAACAGGAGCTTACAAGGGTATTACTTATAAGCCCCACAAGATACTTCAAGTTCAATTTAAGAAGTATATACAGCTATGACATTAAAGTACTTGCAGAGGTTGGTACAAGCCTCTATGAGCGTGGTGTTATGACTGGCAACGAGGTAAGAGATATGTTGAGTTATAGTCCGTTAGATGGACTTGATGAACTGCACATTCTTGAAAACTATATCCCTGTTAATAAGATAGGGGAACAGAACAAATTGAACGGAGGTGAGTAAATGGCTGACAGAGATATAAGACAGGTTAGGAGCGTAAGCTCTGAATTTAATACAAGGGCAGATGAAGTCGGTGATATGTATATCAGCGGCTATTTTTCTGTTTTCAATTCAAACTATGAAATCTGGGACGGTGCTACAGAAAGCATCGCAGAGACAGCCTTTGAGGGTGCGTTAAGCGATGATATACGTTGCTTAATTGACCATGAAACAAGGCTGGTACTCGGAAGGACTAAAGCAAATACTTTAACGCTTAAGACAGACAGCCGTGGATTATGGGGCGAGGTAAAAATTAATCCTAATGACCAAGACGCAGTTAATCTCTATGAGCGTGTTAAGCGTGGCGATGTAGACCAGTGTTCATTTGGGTTTGACATCCTCGAGGAAGAGTTTGAGGACAGGGGCGACAGCGTGCATTGGACTATTAAAAAGGTCAAATTGTATGAGGTATCTGTTGTAACTTTCCCTGCATACAAAGATACGTCTGTGAGTGCAAGGAAAGAGGAATTAGAGACAATAAAAAAACGTGCGTTAGAAGCCGACAAATCAAGGCTTTTAAACAAATTAAAGAAAAGGAGTGAAGTGTAAGATGGCACTTAAAGCATTACTTTTAAGAAACAAGCTCGATTTAAAGAAAAAGGCTCTTGCCGATTTAAGAGCTAAAGACGCTGATTTTGAAAAAAGAGAAGCGGAGCTTGAAGCATCTATTAACGAGATGACAGAGGAAACACCTGCGGAAGACAGAGCGGTTGTTGAAGGTGCGGTTGAAGAGTTTAATACAGAACATGAACAGCACGAGACAGATAAAAAGGCTCTTGAAGAAGAAATCCGTGGCATCGAAGAGGAAATCGAGAAAGAGGAAAAAGAACAGAGGACAGAAGCAAAAGTGGTAGAAGTTCCCGAACAGAGAGGAGAAAAGAAGACAATGGAAACAAGAAAATTCTTTGGCATGAACACACAGGAAAGAGACGCTTTCTTCGCAAGAGAAGATGTTAAGTCATTCCTTGAAAGAGCAAGACAGTTTGGTGCACAGAAAAGAGCTGTAACAGGTGCAGAGCTTACAATCCCCGATGTAGTTCTTAACTTAATCCGTGAGAATGTAGCTGTTACATCAAAGCTCTACAAACACGTTAATGTTAAAGCTGTTAAGGGTACAGCAAGACAGCCTATCATGGGTCTTATCCCCGAAGCAGTTTGGACAGAAATGTGTGCTAAACTTAATGAGCTTGACTTCTCATTTGGTGTTGTTGAAGTTGACGGTTACAAAGTTGGCGGTTATGTAGCTATCTGTAACGCCGTATTAGAGGATAGCGACATTGCACTTGCAACAGAAATCATTAACGCAATCGGCAAGGCAATCGGTATCGCACTCGATAAAGCTATCCTTTACGGCACAGGTACAAAGATGCCTATGGGTATCGTAACAAGACTTGCACAGACAGAAGCACCCGAGGGCGAGGAAGGCTGGACAGACCTTACAGCAACAAACCTTGTAGCTGTATCTGGCAAGACAGAAAAAGCCTTATTCCAGGCTATCATTGGAGCTGTTGGTGCAGTTGACAGCAGACATTCAACAGGCGATATGTTCTTCGCTATGAGTAACGCGACATATACAAAACTTGTTGGCGAGTCATTAGCTATTAATTCTGCTGGTGCCCTTGTAAGCGGTATCAACAGAGAGATGCCTGTTATCGGCGGTGCTATTGAAGTTCTTGATTTCATCCCTAATGATGTAATTATCGGCGGTTACGGAGATATGTACTTACTCGCTGAAAGAGCTGGTGCTAAATTCGCACAGAGCGAACACGCACAGTTCATTGAGGACAACACAGTATTCAAAGGCACAGCAAGATATGACGGTGTACCTGTTGTTCCCAGTGCTTTCGTTGCAATCGGTATCGGTGGTACAAAACCCTCTGCTGGTGCTGTGACATTCGCTTTAGATAGAGCCAACGCATAAGGCGGTGACGATAAATGACAGACGCAGTTAAACTTACGGTTTTAAAACAGGATTTGCAGTTGACAACAAGTGCAAATGATGAGCTTTTAGAGCAGTATCTTTCCCTCGCACAGTCTGCCATTGAACGTGAGGGAATAACATTAAAAAAAGATGATATATCGAGTGACATGGCGGTGATTTTTTTCGCCGCCTATCTCTTCAGAAAAAGAGCGTCACAGACAGATACAGCAATGCCAAGATACTTAAGGTATCAGCTTAATAATATGCTGATAGCACAAAAAGGGAGTGTTGCTGAATGACGTTTGATGATGGGCTTTTAACCGTTTATGAAAAGGTCAACATCGCAGAGAATGGAAACAAACCAGTATACGCCTTAAAGTTTAAAATGGCGTTATACTTTGGGTTTGACGTGTTGGGGTATAACAGATACTACACAGCGTTACAGGCAAATAACCGTATTGAAGCGGTTGTTAATGTGCCGATGTGGGAGGATACAGATACCCTTGATATAGTGGCTTTGGAAGATGGGAAGCAGTATACATTAAGTATGTTGCAGAGGCTTGTTGACGAAAACGGATTAAAATATACAAAGCTGTCTTTAGAAAGGCTTGGTGAAAGCTATGCTATCAGTTCTTAAACAAATTAAAGAGGTCTTGCTGACGGTAACTCCTAATGTCTTTCATTATGAGGGCAACAATAAGAACGATAAATATATAGTCTGGGCGGAAGAGGGCGAAGGCAGTTCGCTTGAAGCCGACAACGCAAAACAGATGCGGACTATACAAGGGACAATAGATTACTTCACTAAAGCAGATGAAGATGAGACGGTCAACGAGATTGAGACAGCTTTAAAAGATGCCAATATATCTTTTTCGCTTAATTCGGTGCAGTACGAAGACGAAACAAAATTCATCCATTATGAATGGCTGTTCGAGGTGATGTGATATGCCGAGGATAGAAGTTAAAGGCATAGACGATTACATATCGATGTTGAACAGGGTTAGCAAAAATACGGAGGAAATACTGAATAAGGCTTTGTACGAAGGTGCAGGCGTTATGGCTAACGAGATTAAGAACAACATCGAGGCTCTTCCAGCAGTAACAGAAGATTATAATCTTAATGCTTATAAGAAAGGCGAGAAAAGCAAGTTATCTATCAAACAAAAAAAGGGGCTACTCAATTCGTTGGGTATAGCCCCTTTTGATGTTAAAAACGGAGTGATAGATACTCATATAGGCTTTGACGGATACAACGACATCAAGACGAAGAAATATCCAAAAGGACAGCCAAATCAGCTTATTGCAAGGATTGTAGAAAGTGGCTCGTCATATATGAACAAAACTCCGTTTATTCGTAAAGCAGTAAAAAACGGAAAAGCGAAGACAGAAGAAGCGATGGCGAAAGTCATTGAAAACGAAATAAATATGTTAAAGAAGGAGTGATAGTATGGCAACAATAGGTCTTTCAAAACCTTATATTGCTAAGTATACAAACGATGGCAGTACAGTAACTTATGAAGCACCCACGCTTATCGGTAAGGCTGTAAGTATGGCGTTATCACTTAACAGCGGAGATGCCAACGTGCTTTATGCCGATAATGCTCCTGCTGAAAGCGATAATCAGTTTAGTGGTGGTACTTTAACAATTACCACAGACGAGTTATCAGCAGAAGCGATGTTGAGCGTTTACGGTGCAAAAGAAGAGACAATTTCCGCAAGCGGTGTAACAACAGAGGGTGCGGCTTGGATAGTCCATGATGATGACCAGGTAATCCCCTATGTAGGCTTTGGCGGTGTCATAATGAAGAAAATTAACGGTGCTGTTAAGTATGTTGGCGTTGTATATCCTAAAGTTCAGTTTCAGAACTTGAACGATACAGCCACAACAAAAGGTGAGAGCATTGAGTGGCAGACACCTGAGCTTACAGCAACTCTTATGAGAAGCGACAATGACAAGCACGAATGGAAACGTGTTACAACAGCCTTAAATACTGAAGCGGAAGCAGAGGCGGCTATTAAAGCATTTTTCCAGGCGTAACTGATGCAAAGGAGTGACTTAATATGAGGACAACAATTTTCACCGAAAACGGCAGGGAACATTTACTTTGCTTCAATCCATGGGCACAGAGGGAATTTCTTGCCCGTTACGGTGGTATTGAGAATATCAATGACAAATTAAACGAAGGGTCAACCGTCGATATGATGAACGAGGCGGTGTGGATGCTTTCAACGCTTATCATCGCAGGCGATAAATATGCCAAACTTGAAGGCATACCAAATGCAAGAACATTTACAGCAGAGGAACTTCTTATTGTTTGCGACCTTGAAGACTTTGCAAACATGAGGAACACGATACACAAGACCCTTATAGATAGCTCTAAAAGAGAAGTAAGCACAAAGGCGAAAACACAGGGAAACGCAAAAACCACGCAGAACTGACGGACTTTGCTTTTTCTGCGTGGATTATTTGGTATGGACTTAAAATGGGCTTAACCTATGAACGCACACTTTGTATGCCTATAGGCGAATTGCTCGACTTAATAGCTATACAGCAGATAGAGGACGGGCAGGCGACCTATAAGAGACAATTAACAGATGCGGAAGAGGAAGCGGACTTTTGGCGACAGATGGATTATGTATAAGCACCCTATAAAAAGGGTGCTTTTCTTTTATAAAAAATAGGAGGTGATAAACGTGGCAGGCGATATTGGAGTAAAGCTCTACGCCGATGGCGAAAAAGAATTTAAGACGGCGTTAAGCAATATCAACGCACAGATGAAAAACCTCAATTCAGAGATGAAGTTGACGATACAGGAGTTCGCAGGAGTAGAGGACGGCGAGCAGTCAGTTATTTCAAAAACTAACATTTTAATGCGGTCAATGGATGCGGCAGAGAAAAAGGTATCGTTATTAACAGAGCAATACGATAGGGAAAAAGACAAGCTCGGGGAACTTGAAAAAGCAATCCAAGAGGCTGTTGATGCACACGGCAGAGATAGCAAAGAAGCAACAAAAGCGGTTAATGCCTATAACAGACAGGCAACTGCGGTTGAAAAGCTGGGAGCACAGTTAAATGATGCAAAAACAGACCTTGTTAAGTTTGAAAACGAACTCCGAGACATTAACGATACATCCAAAGATGTAGAGGATAGCCTTAAGGATGCAGGCGAAGAAGCGAGCGATTTAGGTAACACACTCCTTGCAGCGTTTACGGGTGCAGCTATAGTCGGAGGTATTAAAGAGCTTGTTGGAGCGATGTTTGACCTTGTCGATGCAACAAAGGAATACCGCTCGATAATGGGAACACTTGAAGTGTCAAGCACAAAGGCAGGGTATACGGCAGAGCAGACGGGCGAGGCGTATACAAGGCTTTATGGTGTTTTAGGCGACCAGCAAACATCTGCAACAGCATTAGCTAACTTACAGGCTTTGGGCTTGGCACAGGACGACTTGATGCAGTTGATAGATGGTGCGATAGGGGCATGGGCGACTTACGGCGACAGCATACCTATTGACGGCCTGGCGGAAGCCATAAACGAAACGATTAAAGCAGGACAGGTTACAGGCACATTTGCGGATGTATTGAATTGGGCTGCTGGACAGACTGAAGACGAGTTTAACGAGAAATTATCAAAAGCAAACACAGAGGCTGAACGAACACAGCTTGTGTTACAGACGTTAAGTGAACAGGGCTTAGTGCAGGCAGCGGAAGGCTGGAGAGAAGTTAATGCCAGTATTGTTGAGACGAACGAAGCACAGGCGAAAATGGACGAAAATACGGCAAGAATTGCAGAGGTGTTAGCTCCTGCCGTTAATACGGTTAAAGACGTATTTGCGGAGTTAGTCGGCGTATTAGCGACACTTCTTGAGACAGGGAGTCCGCTCATCCCGATGTTTGTGGGTTTGGGTGCGGCGATGGTTGCGATGGGTATTGCCACATTCGTAACACAGGCAGGAAGCATGGCGGCGGCTTTGGGTAAGGTGTCAACAGCTATGCAGGCGGTTAATGCGGCAATGCACGCAAATCCCATTTTGTTAGTTGTATCGCTAATAACTGGACTTGTAGCGGCACTCGCTACAGCATACGCAACAAACGAGGATTTCCGAAAAAAAGTACAAGAAGTCTGGAAGACCGTGTCGCAGACAATAGGTACTGCGGTTGGGGCGTTGGTTGAGTTCTTTACAGTAACAATCCCAGGAGCTGTTGATGATGCACTTGAGTTTTTGAAGCAAATCCCCGAAAAGGCCCCAGAGCTCGGCAAAGACATTATCCGTGGGTTATGGAACGGTATAAGTGATATGGCTGGCTGGATAGCGACAAAGATTAAAGGCTTTTGCAGTGATGCTTTAGGTGCAATCAAAGATTTCTTTGGCATTGAAAGCCCTTCAAAAGTTATGCGTGACGAAGTCGGAGTTATGCTTGTTCGCGGTATGGCTAACGGTATCGACAAAGGCAAAAATATTGCTTTAAAGGCTATACGAGATTTAAACACGGAAATGCTAACGGAAGCAGAGCGAGGACTTGATGTAAGGAGTAATATGTCAATAGGCATGGATAGAGCGACCGACACAAGCCTTATGAAAGCGACAGAAGCCATTGTAAACGGCATGAATATAGCTAACGGCGGTGGAATGACAAACACAATCGTTATTCCTGTTAATTTAGACGGCAGACAGATAGCAGAGGTTGTGTTTAATCCGTTAAAAGACATTTCAAAACAGAGGGGTGTGGCGTTTGGATAACATACGAATTTTTAAAAAAAATAACGTGGATTATATCGACTTGCCACGCACAAAAAAGATAACTTATGCGGAAGAGCCTGTTGCATATGAAACTCAGATGGCAAGCGGTAAGCTTGTACAGGACATTATGGGTGCGAGACCCGTTTTTTCTGCACAGTTTGAGTATTTGCCTGCAGACGTACTTCAAGAGGTTGTTATGCTTTTAAGACAAGGCGGATTTTTTACAGTTAGGTATCCCTCGCCTACGGGTGAAACAACAGGCGTTTTTAAAATAACAGAAGACGCAGGACAGAAGATATTTAAGTTTATCAACGGTCAGCCGATGTGGTATGGTATGACATTGACATTTACGGCACAGGTGGTGTTGGATAATGATTAACGAAGAAAAAACATATCTGCCCTATGCAGAAGAAAGACGGATAGACCTTGAAGCAGTGTTTGAGTTGGTGGATGTTGACGCATCCACAACGGCAACTGCAACGGGAAGCAAAGGCACATTTTTTTCAATGCCCTTCCAGATGCATGACAAAATCTCATACATGACAAGAAAGATAGCTACAGTAGAGCCGAATGAATGGAAGCTCGACGGAAGCTATTTTTTAGTTAAAGAAAACCTTGATAATGACGAGATAGGCTATTGGTCGCAAGATTTAAGTGACGAAGATGGCAACATTGAAATTCATTTATATTTTGAGTTCGCAACAAGGCAGACGAGCCGAGGTATAACGGTTATTTTTGATGACAGAACGGAAAATTATGCCACAGATTTTAAAGCAATAGCATACGGAGATACGGGCAATGTTATTGCCGAAGCCATAGTAACGGGGAACGATAGTTATATTGCGGCAGCCGATATGCTTGCTGAGAGATACAAGAAGCTCGAAATTATATTTACGAAAACAAACAAACCGAAACGCAGGATAAGGGTTGTTGAGGTTGTATTTGGCTATTTAAAGGCTTTTAGCAACGATGATATTGTTTCACTCAATGTTGACTATGAAACGAGTTTATACGGCAATACGTTACCGACAAACAGGCTGTCTTTGACGATTGATAACAGTGACAGACGTTATAACATCATCAATCCGACAGGCATTTATAGATATCTGCAAAAAGGACAGGGCATCAATGCTTCTGTACTTATTGGCGGAAACAGAGTGCAGCTTGGAAGGTTTTATTTTGACAGCTCACGAAGCGATGATAACTCCATGACAGTAACGATTACAGCCTATGACAAGATATATCTTTTAAGCGATGCAAAAATAAGCGTGGGTGGTACAGGAACGTGGACATTAGCTCAAGCTGTTAATGCTATAGTCAAAGCCTCGAACGTCAGCATAAACACATATATTGACCCAGAAATTGCAGGCAGGGTTATAGGCAGAGGGATACCACCGAACACAACGGTGCGTGAAGCGTTAAGGCTTGTTGCACAGGCTGCAAGGTGTGTTTGCTTCTTTAATAGAGTTGATATCTTGAGTTTCGTTGAGCCTAAAATAAGCAATGTTGTTGACTATCTCGATAACGATAAGATGGCACAACTCCCGACTATAAGCGATACAGGGCTTATAAACAGCGTTGAAATAGAAGCACGGAACGATTATGACGAGAATGCAGAAGAGAAGGTATATAAAGCTCAAAACATAGCTATAGACGAAGAAGAACGAAAGATATCTATATCAAATCCCTGCGTTATAAGCGATGATGTTGCTGAATGGGTATTAAACTTATGCAGATATAGGATAACCTACGACATTACAGAGCGAGGCAATCCTGCAAGAGAGCTTGTTGATACGGTTAATGTGGCTGATATATACGGCGAAAACAGAAATGGCATAACCTTAAGACAGTCGGTCAAGGGTGGCAAAGGTTTGAGCGGAGAACTGGAGGTGGTGACGGATTATGAATAAAAACGCAGTTTTTGAACTTATCACGGACAGACCCGACAGCAATACTTATTACAACATATCCGATTTGAATCGAGTTGAAACGGTTGTGAAAGCCGTAGCCGAATATATGAAATCAAAAGGCTATCATGTATCTATCAAGGAAAAATCAACGGGTGAATGGATATTAAGCGATATGCCAACAGACAAAGAGATGTCAAGGTATCTGGAAAATGTTACAAGCATAAGAAATCAGCTTAACAAAAAAGGTTATAAGCTCCCGAAGACAATAACCATGTTGACATATGAAGGAGCAAACGAAATTGAAAGATTGCTTAAAGATGTTGAAATAACTCTTACTAAAATGATAACGAGTTACAGGCGAACAGGCATAACAATCAGCGGAGAAGGTCAGTTTTTGGATTATGCAGATTTATCCCCATATATAGATATTTTTGGAACGCTTACATTCCGTGACAGAACGCCTGTCATAGAAAACGGGATTTTAAATCTTGAATATGCAACCTTTACTAATGGTATATTGCAAGATTTGTGAGGTGATTAGATGATAGAAACAATAAAAGGAATAAGAACAGCGGAGGGCGTGGCACAGATTGATTATGACGCTTTAAGCAACAAGCCTGTAATCATAAATCCCAACCTCCTTGATAACTGGTATTTCGGTAATCCAGTTAATCAGAGAGGATTGACGATACATACAAACATAAACGGCAATACGCAGTATTACATCGACAGATGGAAGGGTAGAACAGGAACTCATATAGTTACTGTTACTGGCGATGCATTGAAGATTGAAAATCAGTCCACTGCTTACTCCACATATTTTGAACAGGCGTTTGAGTATCCCTTGAATTTGCAAAGTGCAGTTACTCTAACTGTGCTGGTTAAATCCTTGCTCGGTAATAATGCGTATGCTCAACCAATTTATAAAGATAATAGCTATGGAAGTGCTATTGCGTTAAAAGAAGGGCTTAACAGCAAGACATATAAAGACAACAAAGAGATTAGCAGGGTGCTAATACAGATTGATAAAGGTGCTACACTCGAAATTAAGGCTGTAAAACTTGAACTTGGCGACACACAGACACTTGCACATCAGGACGCTGACGGTAATTGGGTGCTTAACGAGATACCTAATTATGCTGAGGAGTTAGCGAAATGTCAGAGATATTTCCAAATTTTCCGCACAGAAACGGAAAGAAAAACATATTGTGAAGATTTTAGACCGACTATGAGAGTTACTGATAACGGAGAAGTAGCAAAATCTACTCTTACTATTAACGGTGTGACGTATTATACAGCTACGGCTGATTTATAAGGAGGGTGGGCTATGGAAGATTTTGAAAAATCGAAAGTCTATATACAGACAGATGAGTATAACCGTATCATCCGTTGTGACGGAGGGTATACGATATCTAATATCAAAAATATTGATGAATGGATATTTATTGACGAGGGCAACGGAGATAAATACAATCTTTGTCAGTCTAATTATTTCGAGGGCGGTCTTTATACAGAAGACGGCATTTTCCGATATAAATATATAGACGGCGAGTGCATCTTAAGAGATGCCAGCGAGATAGAAGCGGACAGGAAGGATATCCCACAGCCTGCACCCGTTGATGAAGGCGTTACATGGGATGAAATGGCAAAAGCAATAAGTGAAGGGGTGAACGAGATATGACAAATAAAGAGTATGTTTTAGAGACCCTTAAACGAAGCGGAAAAGCCACAGCACAGGCAGTGCAGAGCAAAGCGGAAACAATGACAGGGACGGAGCTTAATGCAGAAGATATGTATATCCCCGATTTTAAAAGTGCTGTTGCGAAAATGAATATGCTTGAACGTCCTGTTGGCTTTGTTTGCAAGAGTACAGCAGGCAGGGTAGTTAAATTGTTACAGCGATATGATAGCACTATCTATGTGGAAGAGCCAGAGGCATACGCATCCTTATGGGGCTTTGTGTGGAGTACAGACCCGAAGAAAGCAAAGCCATTTATAGCAATGTCAACAAGCCCTTATAACATTGGGGACTGCTGCACAGAGAACAGCAAAACTTATAAATCGCTGATATCAAGCAATGTATACGCTCCGTCAGCTTATCCGCAGGGATGGGAAGAGGTGATTGTATGATTAACTTTGTCGATAGAGAGCCAACACAGCCAGGAAGACGAAAGATAACACATGAAGACGGTACAAGTGAATATGTGACGATTTCAATGGCGGATAATCCCGATGTTGCAGGAACGCCTTTAAATAGATTAAATATGATGGCTGTGCAGGGATTTGAAGCAGGGACAATAACGATAGGAAAAAGTAACGGTGTTACAACGATAACCAACAAAAATGGCAATAATGAGATAACAACAACAAAGATAAGTAAAGCAAATGACGTAACGAATATACAAGTTAAATTTGTTGGAAATAATGGGATGACGATTTCATCTAACACAAATATAACAAGGGTTAATGGTGTAATTACTATCACAAAGGAGGTTGGTATGTAATGGGAGAATCTTTTGAAGCTGCGGTTTTTTTGCTGGAAGAACTTGGAGATATTATTTTGAAATCGCAGTATGGAGCATACAAAGAATTTAAAGACCCTGGTACATATACGCTTGAAATACCGCACAAATGCAATCAAATCAAGATATCAGCCTGCGGTGGCGGTGGTGGCGGTGCATCCGCCTATATAGACGTTGGACGAACTGGAGGCGGTGGCGGCGGCGGTGCTGCAATATTTGAACAAGTTGCAACAGTAACACCTTTTTCACAAATCTCAATAAATGTAGGCAAAGGCGGTGCTGGTGGTGGTGAAAATGATGAGTATTATTACACGGGGAAGAATGGAGAGAACGGAACAGCTACAATCATTGAAGGCGTTGGCGGTGGAACTATAACTTTAAATGGTGGCTATGGCGGCAGTGTAGGAACAAGCACAAATAAGGCAGGCCAAGGCGGTGCGGCTGGCGGTGGTGGCGGTGGTGCTGGCGGTAACGGAGGAATCGCTAATACGCAGCAACCTACAAACGGCGGTGCAGGCGTAACTGGTGCTGGCGGTAAATATGCCACTGGTAACAATTCAACTTCCAATGGTGGAGGTGGCGGAGGCTCTTTAGGAAAGGGCGGAGATAGCATCGGACCATGGAATGATACAGGCACAGGAGCTGGATACGGTGGCGGCGGTGCTGGCGGTGGTACAACTTCCGACTGGGGCGGACATGATGGCGGAGACGGATATTGCAAGATTGAGTTTGTTTTTGCCGTTTTTTAAAACAAATACTTAACAAGTTTAGAAAAGAAGGGAGCGATAAAGTATGACAAATTATGCTTATTTAGACGTGCAGGGGATTTTAAGAATTGTTGACGATGAGGAAAGAGCGAAGGAATATGCCAAGACAAACGGTAAGGTTTTAAAAACAGACTTACCCTGTGAGGGCGGAGTGCCTACGATGTTTAACAAAGGCACAAGAAAAGAAGATATGCTCTGGGTATTTGCAATCGGCGAGGCGTACTTTGAGCCAAGACAGAGGCAGGGTGAGGAGCTTCGTGTTAAGAAGTATCCTGAACTTCTTGATATTTTCTTACTTTATAGAGCTTTAATGTGACTTGAAAACGGGCGAGGGTAAAACCTCGCCTTTTATAGTGGAGGGAATATGGAGATATTAACAGCTCTTTTAGGGGCAGGCGTAGGGGCTGGGTTAATGGCTATTATCAAGGACTACCTCAATCGTAAGTGGGCGAAAGAGGACAAGGAAGATACAAGGATTGATGCTCTTGTGAGGGCTGAAAAAATAATGATGATAGACAGAGTGACGTGGTTAGGCAAGGAATATATATCACACGGAGAAATCGCATTAACCGACAAAGAAAATCTTATCGAGATGCACGAAGCATATAAGAGTTTAGGTGGCAACGGGCATCTTGACACAGTTATGAACGAAATAAAGAAATTGAAGGTGGTAGGAGAGTGAAAATGATGTGGCAGGCATTAACTAATCTTATCAAGGTTAAGACCCTTGTTACACTTGCCTTGACGGGCGTATTTGCGTATTTAAGCATTATAGGAAAGATTGATGCACAGCAGTTTATGACGGTTTTCAGCGTTGTAACTGCTTTTTATTTTGGAACGCAGTACGAAAAAAAGACACAGGCGGAAGTGGAAACAACAAAAGAAACTGAATAAAGCATAACATAAACACGGATTGGCAGGCTTCGTGTTGGAAGGAGCGTTTGAATGAAAGGTATTATTTGGACGGACGTTATTTTCAACGAATTTATCAAAAAAGCCATGTTGAGCGATGAAGAAATCGCAGTATTAGAAACGTCAATTCGTGGCTGGTCGAGGGTGAAACAATCCCTTGAACTGAATATGAGCTTATCAAAGATACAGAGGATTAAAAGAAGATGCGAGGCAAAGTATGATGTTGCACAAAAAGAAAGTGACATTTTACCAGAAAGAAAGCGGTCTAAAAGTGACCTTTTTTGTGCTTGAAATGGGCTTTTAGTCGGCGGTTTCAAGTTCCCTTTTAGAAGTACATTTTTCTTGTAAACAATAACTTCTATTTACAAGAAAGGTGGTAATTTTATGGAACTTGAAAAAGCAGGAAACATCGGCGGAATAGCCAAGGCAGGTCTTACAACGGGTATGTAAACAATGCCCTCAGACACCTTTACCATTCGACAAATGGGGTTATTTGATGTATATCGGCGGGCGTACGGTATCAAATAGCTAACGGGGAAACCCTAACGTAAAGACGAGGGCAATCCCGTGGGAAGCCGTTGCAAAACGGAACCTGTATCGACTATTCCCGTTTAGGGAAGTAGGGCGGATTTTGTCACCGTTCGAAACGGGTGTCGGCGATTTATATCGTTTAAGAGATAGTCAGTACTTATAGAAATATAGGAGAATATGATTGTAGGAACAACTTTAGGTGCACTCAACACTCTCGGTGGTGGCGGTCTTTTAGGCGGTCTTTTAGGCGGTACTGGTGGCGGATTGCTCGGCGGTGGTATGGGTGCAATGCCTTACGGCGTAGTACCTTATGCAGTATCGGCGACACCCGTCATTGGTGGCTTTGGTTGTGGCTGTGGTTGTAATGAAGACCATACAGCGACAAGGTATGATATCGGCACAACTAAAGAGCTTATGGCTAAAGACCTTAAAATCGCAGAACTTAATACTGAGGTCAAATTAAGAGATAGCAATATCTATACTGACCAGAAGTCATTAGAACTTTATCGTTATATTGATGGACAGATTAACGGTATACAGGCTCAGCTTGCGGCACAGGCGGTCAATAACCAGGCAACAAAAGACAGCTTCCAGATTGTAAACGAGCGTCTTACAGGCGTTAAAAACGAACTTGAAACAAAGATTTGTTGCGAGACTAAAGAACGCAAGTGTGCTGATAATGCCATTGTAAATTATGTCAACGCAACATTCTATCCTAAAATGGTAGCGGATGTGACAACAGGCACAACTACAACAGCACAGACACTTTTTAACCCTCTCCCCGTTGACGGCGGATGTTGTTGCGGATGTTAAGGGAAAATCGGGGGCTTAAATGCCCCCACTTTTTCAATGAAAGGAGAGGTGTTAAATGGTAAGCACAAAAAGAGCAGAAAAGGGCTTTGCAACTTTTTTAGACCGTGAAATGATGAGCAAACTTCCCGAGGGCAGTTTACAAAAAACAGCTATAGGCGTAGCAAGTGGGCTTATGCTCAAAAAAGGTGGAGACACTTTAGAAAACTTAAAGAACAATCCCTTTATAGCTACGCTTGGCATATTTGATGAAAACGGATACATAGATATTGACCTTTTAAGAGACGTTGTGAAGCAGAACATACCCGACATGGGTCTTAAAGTTAAATTGCCTGTCATTGGCACTTTAACAGTCCACAAGGGCGATATTGATATGTTACATAGGTATATTAGTGAAACTCCCGAGGTGATGTGAAATGATGATGAATATAAATGATACAGATATGAAATATAACTATTGGCATCAGTTTAGAGACGAGATAAACGGCGTTGAGAATTACATGAACATGGCGGTACAAGCAGAAGCGGCAGGCAAGAAAGATGTGGCTAAAGGTTATAGAGAAATGGCAAAGGACGAGTTCACTCATGCGAAATTCTTAAAAGATTTAGTCAAAGATGATGAGGTACAGCCTCCCGAAGCTATGGAGACATGGAACGCATGGCATAAGATGCTTAACAAGTTTAAGAAGTTTTAATAACAACAAGGCACACGGCTTCGGCTGTGTGTTTTGTATATAATGAAGAAGGTGAAAACATGAATGGTGTTTATAAGACGATTTGCATTGACGCTGGACATGGTGGAACAGATCCAGGAGCAGTCAATGGTGCAGCGTATGAAAAAAATATAAATCTTGATATAGCTTTGAAATTAAAAACACTCTTTCAGTTGGACGGTTATAGGGTGTTTATGGTAAGGGAAACAGATGTATTCAGCAAACCTATAGACCGTGCCAAGTTTGCAAACGAGATGAAAGCGGATTTGTATATCTCACTTCACTGTAACTCACACACACAGGACAATGCGAAGGGAACAGAGACGTGGTATTACACAGGAAGCAAAGAGGGACAGGCATTAGCAGAGAGCATACAGCATAGTCTTGTTAAATGGCTTGGGCTTACTGACAGGGGCGTTAAACACAGAAAAGATTTAATTGTATTGAACGCGACTACAATGCCAGCGGTACTCATTGAGACAGCCTTTTTAAGCAATCCTGATGAAAAGCTCTTGCTGTTAAACAATGGCTTTAAATCACACGTTGCGAGGGCGATTTATGACGGCGTACGGGCGTTAAATGGTGAGGAAGTGTATTTGGTTGACAATGATATAAAAACGGCTGTACAACGCGAATATAACTTCTCAGATGAGACTATGGACTATCTTGTTAAATACCGCTTTGGCAAAGAACTGATAGAGCGATTATATGAAAAAATAAAGGGTGCTTGATGCACCCTCTTTTTTATTTTTATACTCTTGTTTTTGCTCTTTTTGTGCATCATATCATTAGTAACAAATTAGTAACACACATACGTCAAACCCTTGATTTTTCAATGATTTTACCATTGTTTTCTTTAAGACGGATTTAAACGGGCACAAATTTATAATTCGTTAAATCTTGCGAAACGTAGTGTTTTCAAGGGTTTGAGCAGTTAGAAAAAATTAAATAAAACTTAAAAAATCCGTCAGTTAGTAACAAATTAGTAACAAAATTTCATATAAGATTTACTGCATAAAGTAGCTCGGGAAGTGTCTTGTGAGTATAAACGTCCTCGGTGATATCGTTTGATGTATGCCCCATAATTCGCTTTATAGAAGTTTTGTTAGCTTCGGCTGTGTTCATTAAAGAAGCAAATGTATGTCTGCCATCATGAGGCAAATGTTTAAGCCCCATTTTCTCCATGTCCGCATCCCATTGCTTTTTAAAAATGCCATAACTGCCAGAATTTATCAGCTTACTGTTTGACGCATCATACAACTTGCAAATTAAAGGATATATCTTTTCATTGATAGGTATAACTCTGTTTCTGCCTGCTTCTGTCTTACTTCCGCCGATAACATATTTATCATCTAAAAAGATGTTTTTTGTTTCGAGGTTTACCAGCTCCGACGGTCTCATTCCCGTGTAAATAAGTATAAGTGCATATACGGCAGATTCGTTAATAAACACATTGTCCCAGAGGACTTTGATTTCGTCCTTTTCAAATGCTTTGTGTATCGTTGACTTTTTCTTTGGTTGTGTCTCAACGAATTTTCCATAATTTTTGTTACAAATATCAAGTTCAATCGCAAGATTGAAAAGCTGGTTTACAAGCATTTGAACGTGTGATTTTGATTGTGTCCCTCTGTTTAAGTTGTCGATAACTTCTTGAATATGATATGTTTTTAGTTTGCGAATTTCAATATCGTGTAAAGGGCTAATATTCTTATAAGCAGCATGATAAACACGATATCTGGAGGATTTATCATCATCCTTAAATTTACGCTTTTTGAACATCTCCCACATATCAGCAACAGTTGATGCCTGCAAGCTAACATCATAGGGATTTGTGTTATAATTTGCAAGACATAAAACTGCATCTTTGCGGTTTTCAAAATAGCCAATAAAATTGTATATAGGCTGACCTTTATCATTCCAGCCTGTTGTAATTCTCACCGCATAGGGTTTGCGGCGTTTGCCTGAAAGTTTATAAACACTTCCGTAGCCGTTTGGATTTCTCATAAATATCTTACTCCTTTCATATTTGACGTGGAGCAAGAACAAGAGTATAATATAAGAGTGATTTTTCATAAAAGGCTTACTCAAAAATATAGCTCCTAAAAAACAGTCTTGTTAGGGTCAAGGCTGTTTTTTATTGTTTAGAGTACACCCTTATGATATAATAAAAATGTCCATAAGATACACGCAAAGTAGCGGTTGCGTAAACTTTTTCATTTAAACATTAACCTTTCGGCAAAAATCCTGCACATTAGCCCTGTTGCAGGGTTTTTGTTGTTTATGGACATTTTTTATGTTATAATAATGATATTCCAGTTGTTATCTTCTTAAGTGAGGATAGGAAAACGCTCTCGGTTTCATCCACCGAGGGCTTTTCTTTTTTAGTCTTATTTAGCCTTTACAAGATGAATAACCTTCGTTACACCTAATGCTGCAGCTTCATAGGTGATTTCACCGTCTTTGTATTTGAAACTCTTTGTATCAGCTCCAGACGCTAAAAGGGCTCTATCTGTCTGCGACCTATCATTCTCGGATATCCAGTTATAAGGCTCTTTATCATCTTTAGGAGCGTCAAAAGTACCAGCCCAGTATAAGGCACGAGTTTCTTCATATATGTTGACCCAATTTATTGTTATTGTATCCTCTGTTATTACTGCCTCGTGGAAAGTACTGCCTTCTTCTGCGTCCTTCTGTGTCCATGTGCCTGTTAAGTCTAATATTTTAGGCTCTTCTTCAATAACAGCTTCTTTTGTGACCATGTTTATAGCTTTAGCTGTATCATCCCAAGTTACATCAAAGCCAAGGTTTGTACCAAGTTCTCTTAACTGAAAGTAATTATATCCATCTATAACATAAGCCTGCATAGTTACATCTTTGCCGTTAAGCATTATCTTCTGGTTTGAAACCTCTGCTGCCTTTTCTGCTGTTGGTTTTGCTCCGAGTTCTCCACCAGCTACGGTATAAGCTTTGTCAGTAGTAAGAGAGATGCATTTAGCATCAGCATCATAACCTATCTCGAAATTTGAGCCTGTGCCGTTTAAGGCAGCCGCAATATCACGAAGCTTAAAATAGTTATATCCACCAATGTTATAAGCCTCGATTTCAATAGGCTTGCTGTCAACTGCAACAGAAGCATTATTAGGTGTTGCTGTAACTCCGTTAGCTAATGCACAGGTATTAACACCTATAGCCATGGCACAAGCTATTGTTAAGCATATAATGTTCTTCTTCATTAAAAACATCTCCTTTTAAATCATTCTTTTAATTACATATCCAAAACAAAACCATTCTTTAGAGAAAGACTTTAAGTCAACCTCTATAGGCGGTATGCCTGCCCTAATAGATATGAGCTTTGCTTTTTCACCGATTTGTAACTTCCTAAAATGCACTTCACGATTATGCGTGAAGATGCCGATTTCATTCTCCCTTGGTTGTCTGC
>JAZQAB010000112.1:0-2812 GCA_045545055.1 Clostridia bacterium
ATAGCAGCGAATAACACTTGACAAACTGAACCTATCACATCAATAATCGGGGTTATTGATTCTTCCCTTAATATATCATTTGGAGCAGGTACTGCCGACCAAATAAAAGTTGGAATCATCACAATTAAAAATATGACCAACCCCCATATATCAAAACCGAATTTGTATTTTTTCAGCATTTTTACCTCTCTGTTGAAACTTCACAAATATCATAGATATATTTAAACTGCATAAGACTTTGTGAATCCTTTTGCTGTCCTTCAAGTTCATCTTTCAGAGTATTATTTTCATCAATAATGAAGTAAATGCACGTACAGCCATATTCAGCGGCTTTTGGCATAAAATAATCAGCTACCCACTTTGTATCTTCGGGTATATTCTCAAACCCGTCACGTGTATCAGCGACATAATCGCATTTGTATTGTTTTATAATGTCAAGAGCAAATTTCAAAGGTTTTCTGTAATCCTCCATACAGCAGAATTTCTTCCATTTTACAAATACGATATTATACGTTTCATTATAATTAACATCGCAGTATTCAGATAAATACATTTTATTTCCTCCGTGAATTTCAATATTAAATGCAATAGTCTAATTCAGTAGGCAAATCGTTCCAAAGTTCTGTCCTTGTTTTATTATTTCTCAGCTTTTCCAAAATCTTCACATCAGGAGCAGGATAAATGACTAATCCGTCCTCCTCGCCCTTTTCAGTACGAACAAGATAGGCAAGCTGTTCTTCATCAATCGAAAACTGTGCATTGATTTTGCCCTTATTTCCTCTTGCGTCAAGACGTATCCATTTTTTGTACTCATTGAGATATACGCCGTTTAATCCATGATAAACAAGCACCGGAGATGTTTCATCGCCAAAAGTCAGCTTTTGATAACAAAATCCAGTTGGTATGGATTTGCAACGCAATAAAGCTGCAAGCAAATGAGATTTTGCAAAGCATATACCATGCCTTGCTATTAATACCTCAGAAGCGGAACAGGTTATCATATCTTCATTTATGTCCGCCGAGTGAGAAACCTCATCTCTTACAAACTCAAAAGCCGCTTTTATGTATTCCGTTTCGCTGTCAGCCTTTTTGTATAATTCATCTGCAAGCTGTGTAATAGATTCATCGCTGTAATCAATTACGTCATCTTCTTTTAAATAGTCAGATAAACTGGTGGTATATGGAAGTATTTTCATGTCTAATCAACCCTTTCAAATTTAAAAAAATTGCAACATTAAGATTGTAAGTTTATACTGCATGAAAAAACTTCACAGCAAAAAATCTCTGCTTATTTTATAAAACTCATCCTGATTTGTAATCATAGCAGGATGACCGCCTGAATTAAACAGGTGAATTTTGCCGTGACCTATCTTCTGTATCATATCCTTGTAAGTGTTTTCAAGATAATTTTCAGCTACAGCAGACATAAATTCATCTTTCTTGCTACCAGTCAACAGAATATCCGCTTTAAGCAAATTCAATGACTTATGAAAAAAACGTCCTATTTCTTTTTCGTGTCGTATAATTACAGCTGTGTCATTATCCACTATCTGTTCCCAATCTGAACCATGCATATACGAATAAAACATTCGTGCATTATTATCTGCTTTGGCATTAGCTCTATCTGTCAATAAATTTTTAGTAAATATTTTATTCGGCTTCTCCCCCTCGAAACTATCAGCAATTACTTTGCTAACAAGTTCTGGGGCTTCTAACGCAACATTAAGTGCAACCATTGCACCACCGCTGCTGCCTATTATATTTACATCTGAATATTTTTTCTCCTTTAGGAATGCTATAACCTGCATGGCTTCATAAAACCACAAATCAACAGGAAATTCATTTAATCTGTCTGATTTTCCGTGACCTAATAAATCTAATAATATGACATTGAACTCCTGCTTATATCTGTCCGCAATCTGTGCATACATATTCGAGGAAGCAGTATTTCCGTGAAGAAAGAGCAAAGGTTTCCCTATACCAAATTCATTGTAATATATACGTTTATTATCAAAAGTAAAATAACTCATTTTAATTCCTCGCAGACATTAGTTTTTATTACATTTTTTGTATTATATGCAAAACTGATTGTTGCTAATAGTAACAAAATCTCATTGATGTTTTGCCATACACCTGATAATTCCCTCTGAATACGTATTTATTTACTTTTCTTTACAAACATTATTTCGTTCGTTTGATTATCATTAAAAACGATAGCCACATCAACACTATCGGAAATATATTCTACCAATGATTTCCAGTCACCAACCGATTTGTTATACGGCTCTCCAAGTCGGTCAATCATGGTGTCAATATCAACATCACAGGATGCACCGTCAATTTTCAAATTTGCAAGTTGTTCATCTTCAATAATCAGCACGACCACTTCTTTGTCATTGTTTTGCTCTGTTTTTTCTCCGTCTATCCCGACAGATGCAACTTTATTTCCTTGATATAACAAATCATAAAAAGTATAATCTGCTTCGTCGAAATAGAAACCATTACCAAGTGTAAAATTGTCACTAAGGTCCTTAAACTTACACGGAAAAGATATTGGCACTTCGTGAAATTTCATTTTTTTAAGAAAATCTAACGATTTATCAAAAGATTTACTTTCAGATAAATCTTCTTTGTCCGATACTATTTGTATTTCTGACTTTGAATCATTATCAGATTTTGATGATGTTTTTATCTCGCCTTGATTTTTACACCCTACCAACATAACTGAGCATAAAAACAGACTAAGTATTTTTCTTTTCATAAATATTCTCCCCTTATTAATAATCGTATTATTAGTAAGCATTATACTACT
>JAZQAB010000113.1:0-39025 GCA_045545055.1 Clostridia bacterium
AGAACGACATGGCTACGATCCGACTTCGACCAGCTTTATCATTTCTTGGAAGATCATCCTAATGATTCAAAAATAATTATAGATAAGGCTATTGCCGCATCAAATGCCAGAGAAGCGGCTCAAAAAGCCCGTGATGCTTCAAGAAATAAGGCAGGCATAGGTGGAAAAACGAGAATGCCTGAAAAACTTAAGGACTGTATTTCCGATGACCCGACCAAAACAGAAATATTTATCGTCGAGGGAGATAGTGCCGGCGGTTCGGCAGTTGAAGGAAGAAACAGCACATATCAGGCAATACTTCCTCTCTGGGGTAAAATGCTTAATGTCGAAAAGGCGAGAGAGGACAAGGTTTACGGAAATGATAAGCTTACTCCCGTAATTCAGGCATTGGGAACAGGAATCGGCGGGGAATTTAATATTGAAAAGCTCCGTTACGACAAGGTTATTATCATGGCCGATGCCGACGTCGACGGTGCCCATATTCAGACGCTTCTTCTCACATTCTTCTTCAGATTTATGCGTGAGCTTATTGAAACAGGGCATATCTACCTTGCAAAGCCTCCGCTTTATAAGGTTTCAAGAGGTAAGAGAAGTCAGGTTGCTTTCAGTGATGATGAAAGAGATAAGATAAGTGAAGAATTTAAAAACGGTGACGTAAATGCAAAGGTTGATATAAGCCGTTACAAAGGTCTTGGTGAAATGAACCCCGAAGAGCTTTGGGAAACCACTATGGACCCGAAAAATAGAATTCTTCTCAAGGTTACATTGGAGGATGCACAAAAGGCTGATGAAATTTTCAGTATTCTTATGGGTGACGAGGTAGAGCCCAGACGTCAGTTTATTGAAGAAAACGCACAGTATGTAACAAACCTTGACGTATAAGGAAAGAAGGAAAAAATAAATGGCTAAGAATAAAAAATACGAAGATTCCCATTTTGAGGAATATTTTGATACTCAAACCATTGTTGATATAGACATTGAAAAAAGAATGAAGGAGGCTTTTATAGATTACGCTATGAGCGTTATTGTAAGCCGTGCCCTCCCCGATGTACGTGACGGTCTTAAGCCCGTTCACAGAAGAATCCTTTATTCAATGTATGAAGAAAATCTTACCTCGGATAAGCCTTTCTTCAAATCTGCTACAACCGTTGGTAACGTTATCGGTAGATATCATCCCCACGGCGATGCGTCCGTATATGATGCAATGGTAAGGCTGGCACAGGATTTCTCTATGAGATATCCTCTTATTGACGGTCACGGTAACTTTGGTAGCGTGGACGGAGATCCGCCTGCTGCATACCGTTATACAGAAGCAAGAATGAGTAAGCTTGCCAATGTTCTTCTCGAAAACATCGAAAAGGACACTGTTGATTTTGCTCCCAACTTTGACGAAAAGAGGAAAGAGCCTACAATTCTTCCCACAAGAATCCCCACGCTTCTTGTAAACGGAAGCAGCGGTATTGCCGTTGGTATGGCTACAAATATACCTCCTCATAATCTTACCGAGGTATTAAACGGTGCTATGGCACAGATTGACAACCCCGATATTACCGTGGAAGAGCTTATGGAGCATATTCAGGGACCCGACTTCCCCACAAGTGCTACCATTATGGGAAGAAGCGGTATAAGAAGTGCTTATAACACAGGTAGGGGAAAGATTATAATCCGTGCAAAGGCACAGATTGAGGAGCATAAGGACGGTACAAGCTCTATTATCGTAACGGAGCTTCCCTATCAGGTTAACAAGAAAATGCTTGTTGAATCCATTGCAGCACTTGTTAAGGATAAGAAGATTGAGGGGCTTTCCGACATCGATGACCATTCCTCCGACCGTGTTGGTATAAGACTTGAAATTTTCTTAAAAAGGGACGCAAACCCCTACGTTGTACTTAATCAGCTTTATAAATATACAAGACTTCAGGACAGCTTCAGCGTAAATCTTCTTGCAATTTGTGATGGTAAGCCCAAAACAATGGGACTTAAAGAGGTTCTTGACAATTTCATTAACTTCCAGAAGGAAATAGTTACACGCCGTACAAAGTTTGACCTTGCAAAAGCAGAAGCAAGAATGCACATACTTGAAGGTCTTCGTATTGCACTTGCAAATATTGATGAGGTTATCGAAGTAATCAGAAATTCCTATGATGATGCTAAGGAAAACCTGATGGCTCGCTTCGGACTTTCCGAAATTCAGGCACAGAGCGTTCTTGATATGCGTCTTGCACAGCTTCAGAAGCTCAATGGCGAAAAAATTGATGAAGAATTTAACGAGCTTACACTTCGTGTTGAGCAGTTTAAGGCTCTTCTTGCCGATGAGCATCTTCTTATGGAGCAGATTAAGAAGGAGCTTACCGAAATCCGCGATAAATTCGGTGATGAGAGAAAGACCTCCATTGAAAATGTAATGACGGAAATTGATATAGAGGATCTTATTGAGGAAGAAGAAAGCGTATATACACTTACAAACAGCGGATATATAAAGAGAATACCTGCCTCCACATATCAGAGCCAGCACCGTGGCGGTAAGGGAATCAAGGGTATGGGAACTAAGGAAGAGGACTTCGTGGAAAGCATTATTGTGGCATCAACGCATGACCATATGCTATTCTTCTCCTCAAAGGGAAGAATGTACAGAATGAAGGGCTATCAGATTCCCGAAGCAAGCCGTCAGGCAAAGGGAAGTGCTATTGTAAACCTTCTTCCCGTAGATAAGGACGAAAAAATTACTGCCGTAATTGCACTTCGTGAGTTTGAGGACGATAAGTACCTTCTTATGTGTACAAGAAACGGTGTTATAAAGAAAACAGCCGTAACTGATTACGACACATCAAGAAAAGGCGGTATTATAGGTATTTCTCTTGATGAGGGTGACGAGCTTATCAAGGTAGAGCTTACAAACGGTGAAAATGAAGTAATCGTAGGTACCTATAACGGTATGGCAATCAGATTCAATGAAAAAGATGTACGCTCAATGGGCAGAGTAACACGCGGTGTGAAAGCCATCACTTTAAGAGAAAACGATTATATCATCGGCATGTGTCTTGCAACGGAGGATACACAGCTTCTTGCCGTTACGGAAAACGGCTACGGAAAGAGAACCGAGCTTTCCGAATACCGTGTGCAAAACCGCGGTGGCGTAGGTATAAAGACATATAAGTGCAGTGAAGTAACGGGTAACGTAATAGGTATAAGATCCGTAAAGGACGGAGAAGATATTATTATGATTACCTCCGAGGGAATAATTATAAGGATTCCCGCAAGCGGCATCAGCACCATAGGAAGAAGCACAAAGGGTGTAAGGCTTATGCGTCTTAATGAAGGCGTAAAGGTTGTTTCCATGGGTGTTACCGAGCATGAGGAGGAAGAAGAGACAGAGGAAACAGAGCAGCAGCCCCCTCAGTCTATAGAGGAATAAATTATGAACAATAAAGAAAATGAAGAAACCATGATTTTTACCCCTGTAGATAAAAAGGCGGATTCTGATGAAACCGCCTTGGAATTTAACGATGACTACATTGAAGAGGAGCTTATGAATAAAGAAGAACCCGAAGAAAAGGGAAATAAAGCTCTGATATATACTCTTGTGATTCTTAGTATTCTTCTTATTTTGGCGATAAGTGCAGTTTTTCTCCTTTTAAGCTCTGACAGAGAAAAAAATGATAAAACTCAAAGTCCGGGCGAAGAGATTATTTTAGAGGAAAAAGAGCCATCTCAAGAAAAAGAAGAAGAAAAAGAGGTTAAGATTATCTCCTGCAGTGTGGTTTTTTACGGAGAAAGTGCGGTAGAGAGCGAAGAAGGCTATATAATAACCGCAAGAGTAACCGATAATGAAACACAAAGGCAGAAAAAAAGGCATCTTTTGATTGATGATGACACGGATATAAGAATCAACGGAAAAAGGGTAGAGGTAGAATCCTTCATATATCTTCTGGAAGAAAAAAATGAGGAAGCCCTGGTCTTTGAATCAAAGGTTGACGAGGAAAATGAATATATAACATATATTTCCTTTGTCGGCGACCTGAGTGAAAAAGAAGTGGAGGAAGAACCTCCTATAGAAGAAACCGAGGAAAATCCCGAAGAAGAGGAAATTATAGAAGGAATTAATTTACAAGAATAAGAAGCGTGCCGCTTCACCCTTGTCGCGTCCTGACTAAATTTCAAATATACAAATATTGCTCGCGATTAAATTACGCAATTTCATATACGGCAAAAAAAAGCCTCCCTTGTGTAAAGGGAGGTGGGTTGCGAAGCAACTCGGAGGGATTGTAATTCTTAAAAATTAAAGGGTCTGTAGCAAAATTATATTTATGCATCAAAATAGAATTTACCGTTGTAGGGGCGGATAATATCCGCCCCTACGGTTGTTGTTTGTGCATATAGACTCCTTTTTTAGGTTTACAGTGATTCGGCAATAGTATAAATAAGCTTTTCGCTCTTTTCCCAGCCAAGACAAGGGTCTGTAATTGATTTTCCGTAGATGCCATCTTCAATTTTCTGGCAGCCGTCCTCAATATAGCTTTCAATCATAATGCCTTTAACAAGCTTTTTAATATCGGAGGAATGATTCATGCTGTAGAGGATATCCTTAGAGATTCTGATTTGTTCCATGTATTTTTTACCGGAATTAGCATGGTTTGCGTCTACTATAACGGCAGGATTTTTGAGATTTCTTTCTGCGTAAAGAGAGCAAAGCTCCATCAGATTTTCATAATGATAATTGGGGTAGGAGTGACCCATATTGTCCACATATCCTCTAAGGATAGCATGTGTCAGGTCATTACCGCTGCTCTTTACCTCCCAGCCTCTGTAAAGGAAGGTGTGTCCGCTTTGTCCGGCGGTAATGGAATTCATCATTACGCTAAGGTCGCCACCCGTGGGATTTTTCATTCCTACTGGAACATCAATGGCACTTGCAGTCAAGCGGTGCTGTTGGTTTTCGGTGCTTCTTGCACCCACGGCAACGTAGGAGAGAAGGTCAGAAAGATATCTGTAATTTTCGGGGTAAAGCATTTCGTCAGCACAGGTAAACCCCGTTTCCTTTATTGCACGCATATGAATGTCACGGATTGCAATAATTCCCTTGAGCATATCTGCCTCCGCACCCGGGTCGGGTGAATGAAGCATACCTTTATAGCCGCTTCCCGTAGTACGGGGCTTATTGGTATATATTCTGGGAACAATAATTATTTTATCCTTCACCTTTTCCTGAACGGGTACAAGTCTTGAAATATAATCAAGCACGCTGTCCTCATTATCAGCAGAGCAAGGTCCTATCACAAGCAGGAACTTATCGCTTTCCCCTCTGAAAACCTTTGAAATTTCACTATCTCTTTCTTCTTTTATTTTCTTCATGCTGTCTGTGAGGGGATACATTTCCTTTATCTCCACAGGCATGGGTAATTTTCTTTTGAATTCACAGTTCATGTTTTTTGCCTCCATAGGTAATAGATATATATTATTTTAAAAGGAAAGTATAGTTTTTTCAAGCTGTTTTTCCTTTTTTAAAGAATATATTTTTAACGAAAACTATCATAAAGAAAAAACAGCCTGTATATGCCGAGTGTTCTTAAGGACAGTAATTTTAAAAGGCTGAACGAAAAATCTCGTTCAGCCTTTTATCATAAGGTTTTAGGATATCCTAAATGTTTGGAATATGGTACACATATTCCCTGCTCGTTAAAGTAGCGGACATTTTTGATATTCAAGATATTTTTTATACTTCCCGAAAATAACGGCTTTGATGTACTGCTCCATATACTCATAGTCGGGGCTGCCCTCGTCGGTTGTGGGTAGCAGTATCTTCTCTTTTGATATTCGGTAGTCGTTAATCTCTCGGTTAAAGTTGTATTTCTCACTCATTCGCTTTGTCATTGTAGCGATGAACAGATAGACATACATTGTGTAGCTGTCGTTCTTCAAGTGGGTTATGTGGTCTGATGCTATAAACTTTGACGGCTGATAAAAGCTACTGCCGACACTTCCGCTGTTTGCTATCGTCAAACAGTTTGAAAACTCCCTTGTCGTGCGTTCCGTACTGATAAAGCCGTCAATACCATTATTCATTGCTGTCGATGATACATAGGGCATTGTGCCTGCTTGCTGATGCTCTCTAACAAGTCGCTTGCCCCTTTGTATGATGGCAAATAGTTCTTTGAGATAGAACACGCCCCATGTCTTTTCCGCAAGCGGTACCGGTGGCGTTTCAAGTTCCGCATTGACAAAATCAATGTATTTCTGTTTGAGCTTGTCCTCTCGCTCCCTGATGTACTGCTCCATAAAAGCATAGTCCGGCTGCTCGTCGTCTGCTGTCGGTAGCATTATATGTAGTTTGTCAATGTTATCGCATGCATTATATCCATAAGAAAACTTAACGGCTTGTTTGTCAATTGAGTTAGCAATAAACATTAAGGCCTTTTTTGAAAAAACATTCTTTGCAACTAAAGCTTTTACCCTTGTACCTATGTAAAAGTCTGTTTTTTGCACAAACGCCTTAAAATTACCTCTGTCTGCAAGACTTATAGTGTTATTATGTGAAAAAATCTGTCTGCGTTCAATAACCGCACTATAACACGCTATGCCGTTGTTGCTTGCTGCGTGGCTTATGACAGGTATTTCGCCCTTTGTTATTTTCCCGATAATCAAGTCAGTTCCGGTATAACTGTCAAACAAATCACCAAGAACAAAATCGTTCCATTCTCTGTCATTAAGATTTAGCATTGTTGCCGTCCTCCTCAAACAGATATTCACGCCCTTGCATTACCATTGAAAACTCGAATGTCAAATAGTCGCCGATTGTCTTTTCAAAGTCCGCTTCGGTGGGTATCTCGTCATTGAAATAATAAAAACTATGTAGCCACTCGTCCGTAGCTTCTACTGTTGTATATACACAGAAACGGCTATCTGATTCCATTTCTTCACGCCATACAGACAAAAGATGTGCTTTACGGTCTTTTGCGGCTTCGGTTTCAATTAGTCCTATATGTGGAGCTACCTTGTAGCCGTCGTCCTCAAAATTGATAAATTTGCAAATCTTGTCCGCTTCGTGCGGTATGCCTGCCGTAAAGACTGCAATACACGGAACAGTACCCACGCCGTAAAATGTGTCTTTGCTTAATGAAATAACGCCCTCAAGCGTGTGATGTTTCAAAATGCTCTCTTTGACGGCTTGCTCGTCTTTGCTCTTTCCAGTCATAGCAGACTGCGGAACAATGACAGCACACCTCGCACCGACTGTCAAGCTGTTCAGTAAATGCTCCGTGAAAGCTATCTCGTATAAATCGGGGTTTGCTTTACTGCCTTGTGAGTATGGCGGATTCATAAAGCCAACAGTCGCACCCTTTAACTGCAACTGATTGGGGTTTAACTTCAAAAAGTCTGTGTCTATAAGGTTACTCTTGCCGTCGCCCCTCAAAATCATATTAGTTGTTGCAATCGTGAACATATAGGGTTGAAGTTCAACGCCGTGCAGTTGCTTTTGTCTTATGTTCCGCTTCTCGTTGTCGGTTGTTGCTTGCTTTAACATTTTATGCATAGCCGCAATCAAAAAACCTGCCGTGCCACAGCACGGATCGAAAACTGTGTCCGTCGGTTTGATGTCAACCAAATCACAGAAAAGCTCCGTTATATGCTTTGGTGTCAATACGATACCAAGTGTCTGTCCGTCGCCCCCAGAGTAGCTCATAAACTCGCCATAAAATCTGCCGAGATAATCTTCTGCACTTTGGCTGTAACGGATAGAGCGATAAATCTTGTCATATAAGAACTCTGTAAAATGTTTCAAGGGTGTCTTTTGGAGCTTCGGCTCTACGGCGTTAAGTTTTGCCGTGTCTTTGATTAGTGCAAACTGTGACAAGAGCTTTTGCTTTTTGACTTCCGGTGCTACATTAGCCCTTTGTAAGTTGTCTGCTATTGCTCTGTAAATCTTCTCGCCGTCGGTCTTAATAGTGTCGCCTGTCAGCTCGTCAACGGAAAAGTTTTTGAATTCTATTTCTCTGAGTGCAAGCAGTATACCCGAAACAATAAGGGGTTTGTCGGTATCTTTAAGACTGCCGTAATTCCTCAAATCTTCGTGTAAAGTGGCTGCATCCTTTAAGATTTCCGCTGTTTCTTTCTCGCTGTCCGTGTCCTCTTGCAACACTTCACGCACAAAATACTCGTCGATGTTGCTCTCGTTAAAGGAAATAAAAGACTCAACTTCCGGTAATTCTCTGTAAAATTCTGTTTCGTCTATATACACGGGTGAAATTTTGTGCTTTTTCTCGTCGCCTGAAACACCGAAGGCTATTATCTTCTTGTAGCTTGTATGCTCTGCAAGGTGCTTGCCATAGAAAACCGCACCATTAACAGCGTAGTCTGTTACGGCTTGCACTTCTTGACTGATAACGCCGCCGTCGTCAAGCTTGATATGTTTTGACAAGTCCGCTTTGTCCTCGATAACAAGCAAGTAGTCTTTAACCACGCCCACATATTCGGGAAAGCCTACTCGTCCCGTGCCTTTCTTGGAGGCGGTCTTTAATGCTGTATCTATTTCAAGTATGGTGCTACCCTGAGCGTCAAGGCAAATGTCTGCTTGTTTCAAAAGTTCCCATACCCATAAATCTGTTTTTACTTCTTTTTTAGCCATTTATTTTCACACCCTTTTCTTTTAAATATTTCTTTGCTGCTTCGTTAAATAAGTCTGCCATGCTGCGTATCTCTTCGTCATATACAATGGTTGACTTTAGTTTGTTAAATATTTCCGGATCCATTCGAAATTGGACTTGTCGTGTTCTGTTTGCTTTATTTTCTTTAATCAAAGCAATTCCTCCTAAATGATATCATTATATCATGATATAATGATATCATTTTTAACAAGAAAAGTCAATACGAAATATAAAAAGAGATTGAACAAATTGTTCAATCTCTAACTATCCTTAAGAACACTCGGCATAAAAATACAATTTTTTACATAAAATACTTGTTTTTGTCATTATTATAAGTTATAATTAAGTAAACAAATAATTTTGAAAGGAGAAAAACAATGGATTTCAATCAGATTATCAACAAAATCGGTAAGAAGAATCTTATCATCATCGCAGTTTCATTCATTTCACTTCTGTTCTACTGCTTCGCTTCATACATAAAGACAAGCGTGCAGGCATTCGGACAGTCACAGAGCGAGGGTGCAAGCTTCTTATCAGACATTCTCTTTGAGGACGGTTTTATGCTCGTTTCTCTTGTAGGTATCCTTACAATTCTTGCAGTTATTGCAATTATTGTAACGGCTGTACGCGGTATGAAGAAGGAAGGTCTTCTCTGCACATACATAGGTGCAGGACTTGGTGTTCTTTCTATTATCTGTGCTATGATTAAGACAGCAAGCATGGAAAAAGAGCTTGGTGCACTTATGGGCGGCGGCAACAATATGTTCGGCGGTATGTCATATAACGTTGGCACAGCTTGGGGTCTCTGGCTTGCAGTAATCGGTCTTATTGCTTGTGCGGCAGTTAACCACTTCGTTACAGAAGAAGATTTGGATAAAATGATAGCAAAGGCTCCCGTAGCAGAGCCTGTAGCAGAAGTTGTTCCCGAAGTTGCTCCCGTAGCGGAAGAAGTTGCGGTTGAAGCTCCTGCTGAAGCTGTAGAAGCAGCAGAAGAACAGACACAGGAATAATATTTAAAAAGATTAATAAATCCAACCAAAAAGACGAGGATATCCCTCGTCTTTTTGGTTGTACATAAAAAAGAAGCGTGCCGCTTCACCCTTGTCGCACACAATCCTTGTGCGAACATAGCTTCATGCGTCTTAATTTTACGCAAATTCCTATACGGTAAAAAACAAAAACCTCGGAAAATCCGAGGTTTTTGTAATTGATAAAAGGTTATCTCTTGCTGAACTGAGGAGCACGACGAGCACCCTTGAGTCCGTACTTCTTTCTTTCCTTCATTCTGGGGTCACGAGTAAGGAAGCCTGCCTGCTTAAGTACAGGTCTGTAAGCTTCTTCGTCAACCTTAAGAAGTGCACGAGCGATACCGTGACGGATAGCACCTGCCTGACCTGTGAAACCGCCGCCCTGAACATTGCAGATAACGTCAAACTTACCCTCTGTATTTGTAGCAATGAGGGGCTGACGGAGAATAGCCTTCAATGTTTCAAGACCGAAATAATCATCGATAGATCTCTTGTTGATTGTAATTTCGCCTTTACCGGGAACGAGGCGAACACGAGCAACAGACTTCTTTCTTCTACCTGTTCCGAAATACTGTGTGATTGCCATTTAATTCACCCTCCCTTATTTAATGTCGCGAGTCCAAACCTCGGGCATCTGTGCCTGATGGTTATGTTCGCTACCCTTGTAAACTCTGAGTCTTGTAAGAGCACTTCTGCCGATTGTTGTAGCAGGAAGCATACCCTTGATTGCAAGATACATAGCTCTGTCAGCATTCTTCTCCATCATATCCTTTGCACTGACAGTCTTAAGACCGCCAATCCAGCCTGTATGACGATAGTAGTTCTTCTGAAGAAGCTTGTTTCCTGTAAATACTGCCTTGTCACAGTTGAGAACGATTACATGATCGCCGCAATCAACGTGGGGAGTGTAAGTAACCTTTTCCTTACCGCGAAGGATGCTTGCAGCAGCTGCAGCAACACGACCAACACTCTTACCGGTTGCATCGATAATGTACCATTTTCTCTGAACCTGACCTGCTTTTTCCATAGTGGTCTTCATGTGGTTTTCCTCCTAAAATTTAGATTTTTCTTTTCAGCATGAGTTATTGTAATACATAAAAGACAGTTTGTCAACACTTTTTTTGAAATAAATTAAGTTATTATATAAATACTCTGTTTTTCTCTTGTTTTCTTTAAAATACTCTTGTTTTCTCATTTGTTAAATTAAAAAATTTCAGACTATTGATTTAATTTTTCTTTTATTATATAATAAGAAAGAAGCGTGCCGCTTCACCCTCGTCGCACTCGAACATTGCACGAACACCGTTTCATGCGAATTAAATTTACGCAAATTCCTATACAGTAAACAAAGAGTTTTTCAGAGGTGACAATATGCAGAAATTACTAAGCTTCATTCGCCGAGGCGTGGATGATTACAAAATGATAAATGAGAATGACCATATCACCGTGGGCGTATCGGGGGGAAAGGACTCTCTGGCACTCCTTATGGGGCTGGCAAAGCTAAGGCGGTTTTACCCCAATTCCTTTAAGCTTTCGGCGGTTACCCTTGATATGGGCTTCGGGATGGATTTTTCCCCCGTGGCAAAGCTTTGTGATGAGCTTGGGGTGGAATATGTGCTGAAAAAGACCGATATAGCAGAAATTCTGTTTGATATAAGGAAAGAATCAAATCCCTGCTCCCTTTGTGCTAAAATGCGGAGAGGAGCACTTCACGATGCGGCATTGGAGCTTGGCAGTCACAAGGTTGCACTCGGTCACCATAATGACGATGCGTTGGATACCTTTATACTTTCACTGGTGTATGAGGGGAGAGTGAACTGCTTTTCCCCGGTGACATATCTTGACAGAAAGGACATCACCCTTATCCGCCCGATGATATATGCTCCCGAAAACTATATAATCGGTTTTGCGAAAAGGTATGAGCTTCCCGTTGTGAAAAACCGCTGCCCCGAAGATAGACGGACAAAGAGGGAATATGCAAAAAACCTTATAAAGAAGCTTGAAAAGGAAAACCCCGGATTCAAAACACGTCTGTTTACGGCAATAGAGGGGTCGCACGCAGGAAATTTCGGCATATTTCCGGAGTAAATGCGGAATGCGGAGTTCGGAATACGGATTGATGGTGGATTTTCTCCAAGAGAAAACCTTTTTATAACATAGGAAATTGCGTGCGAAAAGTACGCAATTTAGCTTGTTTCAAACAAGCGTACCGACCTGCCCCCAAGATTGGGGGACAGGGGGTTGATGCGTTAATCACGCTTTTTTATTTATGAATTTATGAATCTTCTATTAACAGCTATTGACAAATAAGAATAATAGTGGTAAGCTATATTAGCACTCTAAGAAGCAGAGTGCTAACGCCAGCCTAATGGGAAGCAACCCCCATAAGGTTTAAAAAGGGAAATTTCGTATAATACTGCAGAAAATTCTGCAAATATACAATCGTATTATTTTTGAATTTTCTTTGTCTTATAACAAAATTTCCTCTTTTGAAACTCTTCGACCTTAAACGCAGAGAAATTTAGGGCAATTTCAATGCGGAGGAAGAAGATAGGCGGTCGCCTTTCAATGACGACAAATTGAAATTGCCCAAATTAATCAAGTTTAAGGCTTATGGGGATTGCTTCCCATTAGGCTCATGAAAGGAAGTTTTTATCATGGCTAAAAAGCAGTTTAAAGCAGAATCCAAAAAGCTTTTGGATATGATGATTAACTCAATTTATACGCATAAGGAGATTTTTCTTCGTGAAATTATTTCAAATTCCTCCGATGCACTGGACAAGCTTTGCTACAAAGCTCTTACGGAGGACGGCGTAGGGGTATCCCGCGAGGACCTTTACATAAAGGTAACAATTGACAAGGAAAACAGAATCGTAAAGGTTAGCGACAACGGTATCGGTATGACCGAGGAAGAGCTTGAAAAAAACCTCGGCACAATCGCAAGAAGCGGTTCGCTTAATTTTAAGAACGACATGGAGAATAAGGAAGAAATCGACATCATCGGTCAGTTCGGCGTTGGTTTTTACAGTGCTTTCATGGTTGCGGATAAGGTAACGGTAATTACAAAGGCATTCGGCTCGGACAAGGCATATTGCTGGGAATCAAACGGAGCAGACGGCTACACCATTTCCGAAACAGGCAAAGAGGGGCACGGTACCGATATTTATATGAAGCTTAAAGAGGACGGGGAGGATGAACGCTATAGCGATTACCTTGAAATCTATATGCTCCGCGGTCTTATAAAGAAGTATTCCGATTATATCCGCTACCCCATCAAGATGGATATTGAAAAATCCAGAAAGATTGAAAAACCCGATTCCGACAAGCCCGAATACGAAAAGTACATTGAGGAGGAAACCATTAACAGCATGGTTCCCCTGTGGCAGAGAGGCAAGGATGAGGTTACCGAGGAGGATATTAATAACTTCTACAAGGAAAAGTATTTTGATACAAAAGACCCTGCCCTTACAATCCGTGCAGATGTAGAGGGTGCATTTTCCTACAAGGCACTTTTGTTTATTCTCGAAAACACCCCCATGGGCTACTACACAAAGGAATATCAGAAGGGGCTGGAGCTTTATTCATCGGGCGTTATGATAATGGATAGCTGTGAGGATTTAATCCCCGAACATTTCAGATTTGTAAAGGGTGTGGTGGATTCACAGGATTTGTCGCTTAATATTTCCCGTGAAATGCTTCAGCACAACCGTCAGCTCACCGCCATTAAAAATAATATTGAAAAGAAGGTTAAACAGGAGCTTAAAAAGCTTCTTAATAATGACCCTGAAAAGTACGAAAAGTTCTATCAGAGCTTTGGTCTTCAGCTTAAGTACGGAATTGTGGCGGACTACGGTGCACACCGTGAGCTTCTCAAGGATTTGATTCTTTACTATACCTCAAATGAGAAGAAAATGATTACTCTTGAGCGTTACGTTGAAACAATGCCTGAGGGTCAGCAGTATATTTATTATGCTTGCGGAGAATCTGTTTCAAAGATTGACAATCTTCCTCAGACTGAGCCACTTAAGGATAAGGGATATTCGATTCTCTATATGACCGATGAGGTAGACGAGTTCGTTATAAATATGCTTGGTGAAATAGACGGAAAGAAGTTCAAGAGCATTAACGACAAGGATTTGGGAATTGAAACAGAGGAAGAAAAGAGCGACATAGAGGCAAAGCAGGAGGAAAATCAGGTAATGCTTGATTACCTTCGTGACTGCCTTGACGGAAAGGTAACGGCAGTACGCCTTTCAAACAAGCTTAAATCCCACCCCGTGTGCCTGACAACAGACGGAGAGGTTTCCCTTGAAATGGAGAAATACTTTGCCACAATCCCCGGTGACCACCCCGATATTAAGGCACAGAGAGTTTTAGAAATTAACCCCACTCACAAGGCGTTTTATATGCTTTGTGATACATGGCAGCTTGATAAGGACAGATGTGCAAAGCTCGGAAAGCTCCTGTATAATCAGGCACTGTTGATTGCGGATATATCTATTGAAAATCCTGCAGAGTATACAGACCTTTTCTGGGAACTGATATAAGGCGGAATGTGATATTTTGAGGATTAACATATGGCACTTCCAAAACGAAAATCGCTAAGATTAAAAGGATATGACTATTCGCAAAATGGTGCGTATTTTGTTACCATATGTACCTATGAGCGAAAATGTGTATTATCAAGAATAGTTGCGGAATATTCAACAAACGTAGGGGAGGGCCTCCGTGCCCTCCCGCAAAACATAATGATGCCTATAGGAAATGAAATTGAAAGATCAATACAGTTTATTAATAAAAATTATACCTCAGTTCATGTTGATAAATATGTTATTATGCCAAACCATATTCATTTAATCGTTGTTTTAAATGATTCGGGAGGGCATGGAAACCCTCCCCTACAAAATATAATAGGTAAATTGAAGTCGTATACAACAGATAAATTTGGAAATGTTCTTTGGCAAAGATCATATCATGACCATATAATACGCGGAGAAGAAGATTGTTTTTATAATAAAGAAACGGAGCAGTGAAATTCACACTGCTCCATTCTTTATATTGCTACTTATTAAATACTGCTTTGCGGAGAGTTTTAAGCTCTCTGCCGTTTTGTCCGTCAAGAATTACATATTCTGCTTTGCCTGTCTGGACATTAAAGCTTTTTGCTTCGGGGAGGGGAATGTTAAGTGCTGCGGAGATAAGCATTGCCACGTAGCTTCTCAGGGCAGGCTCGTTTGAAGCATTCATTACTTCTTCTGCGGAAATTTCAACCTTGTTAAGAAGTCCAAGCTTCTCGCCCATACCAAGATAGTCGCTTACGGTAAGGGTGCTTGCCTTTGCCAACTCTTCATAGCCGAGAGCTTTTACAAGTGCGTCGACAAACTGAGAAAAGGTCATTTCTTCATCGGGGGCAAAAGTGCCGTCCTCTTTGCCTGTAAGGATAGCGTTCCTTGAAACAGTTTCAATATATCCCACTGCCCAATGCTCCGCAGTGTCGGAGAAGGAGGAAGTTCCGACAAAACCTTTTGCTTCCTGCTCATATCCGAGCATACGGCAGATTACGGTTGCCGCTTCTGCCCGTGTGAGAGCAACGTTTCCTTTAAAATTACCGTTCTGGTCGCCAACCATTATTTTTAAATCGTGCATATCAACGACTGCCTCAACCATTGCAATGTCGTTAACTTTGGGAAGCTCTGCCGCAAAGGCACTGCCCATGGAAAGCACCATAGCAAAAACAAGAATTGCCGAAATAAATCTTTTGTTCATTTTCAAAACCACCTTTTATTTAATTGTTTTATTATTAACTTCTTCTGTAATCTTTGCGATAAATTCTTCGATAGACATACTGCCGATATCGCCGTCACGTCTGTCACGGATTGAAACAGTATTATTTTCGATATCCTTATCACCCACAAGGAGCATATAAGGAACCTTTTCAAGCTGTGCTTCACGGATTTTGTAACCGATTTTTTCGCTTCTGTCGTCAATTTCAACGCGGATTATGCCGCTTTCCTCAAGCTTTCTCTTAACTTCATAAATATAGTCAAGGTGACGGTCTGCAATCGGAAGAAGCTTAACCTGTACAGGGGCAAGCCATACAGGGAACGCACCTGCGTATTTTTCAATAAGAAGGGCAAGCGTTCTCTCATAACAGCCGATAGAGGTTCTGTGGATAATATAGGGGTTTTTCTTTACGCCGTCCTTATCCACATATTCCATGCCGAACTGCTGTGCCAGCATCTGGTCAATCTGAATTGTAATAAGAGTATCCTCTTTACCGAACACGTTCTTAATCTGAATGTCAAGCTTAGGTCCGTAGAATGCGGCTTCGCCGACACCGATTTTGTAGGGGATTTCAAGGTTATCAAGAATTTTCTTCATGATGCCCTGAGCTTCATCCCACTGCTCCTGTGTTCCGATATATTTTTCGCGGTTATCGGGATCCCACTGTGAGAAGCGGTAGGAAACATCCTCATAAAGACCAAGAGTTTTCAGCATATAGATAGCCAGCTCCAGACAGCCCTTAAATTCACCTTCAAGCTGTTCGGGAGTACACATAAGATGTCCCTCGGAGATTGTGAACTGCCTTACGCGGATAAGGCCGTGCATTTCGCCCGATGCCTCGTTGCGGAAAAGGGTAGAGGTTTCGTTAAGACGCATGGGAAGGTCACGGTAGCTTCTGCCACGGTTAAGATATGCCTGGTACTGGAAGGGGCAGGTCATAGGACGCAGTGCGAATACTTCCTTGTCCTTTTCTTCATCGCCCAAAACGAACATGCCGTCCTGATAATGATCCCAGTGACCCGAAATCTTGTAAAGGTCACTCTTTGCCATAAGAGGAGTTTTGGTAAGAAGCCAGCCGCGTTTTTGTTCCTCGTCCTCCACAAATCTCTGAAGAAGCTGGATAACGCGAGCACCCTTGGGAAGAAGAATGGGAAGTCCCTGACCGATAACATCGCTGGTTGTGAAAAGCTCAAGCTCACGTCCGAGCTTATTATGGTCACGCTTCTTTGCTTCTTCACGGCGGTCAAGGTCGGCCTGAAGCTCGTCCTTTGTTAAAAATGCAGTTGCATAAATACGCTGAAGCATCTTGTTCTTTTCGTCGCCTCTCCAATATGCACCCGTTGCACTGAGAAGCTTATACGCCTTAACCTTGCTTGTGTAATTTACGTGAGGGCCTGCACAGAGGTCGGTAAATTCGCCCTGTTTGTAGAAAGAAATTACGGCGTCTTCGGGAAGCTCATTAATAAGCTCAACTTTATAGGGCTCGTCCTTCATAAGCTCCAGTGCTTCTGCTCTGGGAAGCTCGAAACGCTCAATTTTGAGGTTTTCTTTCGCAATTTTTTTCATTTCAGCTTCGATTTTTTCCAAATCCTCTGCAGTAAAGGGATTGGGAGTATCAAAGTCGTAGTAAAAGCCTGTGTCGATAGCAGGGCCTATTGCAAGCTTTACTTCGGGGAATAGCCTTTTTACTGCCTGTGCCATTACGTGGGAGGCACTGTGGCGGAGAATCTGGAGTTCGTTCATTTCTGCCATTTGTATCATCCTTTCAATTTATAAAATAATTGTAATTAAAAACAAAATAGTCAGGGAGGTCGGCTTACAATCCTCCCATCGCTGCCGCGGTCCCCCCTCCTTTACACAAGGAGGGCTTAGGAGTGCGAAACAAAAAACACCCTTAATCCATAGAAGTTCCTACGGATTAAGGGTGCAAATGCACGGTTCCACCTTAATTTTTCACTCAATTTCCCATTAACGCAGGCTCACGTCGGGGAATACTTAATTTCCTCCCCGCAGCTCCAAAGTGGTGTTCACCGCCCATTGCGTAAAATGCTTACAGCCACGGCATTTTTTCTCTTTCCGCAAAGATAGGTCGGCTACTGTCTTTTTCAACGCCGTTTGTGATTATTATAACATTTTTTTGGGATTTGTCAAGGGGTAAAACTTAACCTTGGGAAGGTTTCCCCTATTTTAGTGGAAGCACTAGGGCACGTCCTTTTGCCGCCAAAAGGACCAAAACCGCCGGGGTTCCGATTCCCCGGGCCCCAAAACAGCCTCGCAGGGGCGGCATTGTTTAACCGTAAACTTGTTTAGATTACTGCGTTATATAATTCCGTTTTGAAGCTTCTGCGGCTTTTGTGCCACCGAAACAGATTCGGCACTCAGCCTCAGCTGTTTCTAAATTCTGTCCACCTGCAAAGGAAACTGATGTGGACAGAATTTTGACAGTCAGCCTTGAAGCTTCTAAAACTACTTTAGTGCACTTGTAGGGGCGGATATTATCCGCCCGCGGGCGATTCGTGAATCGCCCCTACTTTTGGTTCTTTTGGTTACAAAAGAACATCAGCCTCCACGCTTCCGTGGGAATTTTATTTCTTTTAGAAAAGAACACGTTTTCAATGAAAAAAATGGGGAGCAGATTTGTACTGCTCCCTCAAAAAGAATCTATTCTTTTTCTTATTTCTTTTCTAACAATGGCATGCCCAATTTTTCACGAATCTGATTTTCAATATTATCGGTAAAGTCGGGATTTTCAATCATATACTGCTTCACGTTTTCTCTGCCCTGACCGAGGCGTTCCTCGTTATAGCTGAACCACGAGCCACCTTTTTTAATGATTTCAAGGTTTACGGCAACATCAAGTATATTACCCTCTCTCGAAATTCCCTTGCCGTACATCATATCAAATTCAGCCTCACGGAATGGGGGAGCAACCTTGTTTTTAACAATCTTTACACGGGTGCGGTTACCGATAAATTCACTGCCGTTTTTAAGAGTTTCCACTCTGCGTACATCCATACGCACGGAAGCGTAGAATTTAAGGGCACGACCGCCTGCCGTTGTTTCGGGGTTGCCGTACATAACGCCGATTTTTTCACGGAGCTGATTAATGAAAATACAAATTGTGTTACTCTTATTTACAACGCCTGCTAATTTACGAAGTGCCTGACTCATAAGACGAGCCTGAACGCCTACGTGGCTGTCGCCCATTTCACCGTCAATTTCAGCCTTGGGAACAAGAGCGGCAACAGAGTCGACAACAATTACGTCGATAGCACCGCTTCTTACCAGTGCTTCCGTAATTTCAAGAGCCTGCTCGCCTGTGTCGGGCTGAGAAACAACCAAAGAATCAACATCAACCCCCAGTGCACCTGCGTAAACAGGGTCAAGTGCGTGCTCGGCATCGATAAATGCCGCTTCGCCACCCATCTTCTGTGCCTGTGCAATAATGTGCAGGGCAATAGTTGTTTTACCGCTGGATTCGGGTCCGTATATTTCAATAATTCTTCCCTTGGGCACACCGCCGATTCCTAAGGCTATATCAAGGCTTAACGCACCGGTGGGGATAGAGTCAACATTATAATGAGCACTTTCGCCAAGACGCATTACGGAGCCTTTTCCGAACTGCTTTTCAATTTGTGCCATGGCAAGAGCGATTGCTTCTTTCTTTTCGTTAGACATATGTATCAATCCTTTCCAACAGATGAAAAATATAGCGAACATCTGTTCTTATTATAAACGGAAGATTATGATTTGTCAATAGAGAAAATGAAATTTTACCACAAATTTTCCCCGTTTGGGGACAGGGCAATTTTTGTTGCACCTACGGATTACAAAAATTCCCCCGTACCCGATATACGCTCGGCAATAAGTTTAAACACTTCGTCACAGGTCTTGGCTCTTACCTCGTCGCGGCTTCCCGAAAGGTTAAGCTTCCTGTGCTCCTCGCCGTCCTTATCTGAAATGGCAATATACACAAGCCCTACGGGCTTTTCGGGTGTTCCGCCGCCGGGACCTGCGATGCCTGTCACGCTGACGGCAACATCGCTCCCCGAAACCTCTCTTGCACCTTTTGCCATCTGGAGTGCAGTGTCAGGGCTTACCGCCCCGTACTTTTCAAGGGTTTCGTGGGAAACGCCAAGGATTTTCTCCTTTGCCTCGTTAGCATAGGTGATAAATCCGTAGCCGTAAATACTGCTTGCCCTCGGCACTGATGTGATAATTTTCCCCAAAGAACCGCCTGTGCAGCTTTCAGCAGTGGCAATGGTGATATTATTTTCAATTAATTTTGAAATGATTTCGTCATTCCTCATTCCGTATTCCTCATTCCGTATTGGAGTTACGCGTTTGGTTCTATCAATACCCAGTCGGTTTCCTCTACCGCTTTATTCACCCAATATTCCATGTCAATTTTGCTCTGGCTTTCCATGATTTTTTCCAAAGTGGGCTTTGTTGTGGGGTGCTTGGGAGTAAACACCGTACAGCAATCCTCATAGGGGAGGATAGAGGTTTCAAATGTGCCGATTTCTCTTGCAATATCAACAATTTCGTTTTTATCCATACCGATAAGGGGACGGAAAACGGGAAGAGTGGTCATAACCTCATTTGTTACTCCTAATGCCTGAATGGTCTGGCTTGCAACCTGACCGAGGCTTTCGCCTGTAATAAGAGCAAGTGAATTATTTTTAAGGGCAATTCGCTCTGCCGTCATCATCATCATTCTTCTCATAATAAGTGTCAGATGGTCTTCGGGGCAGTTGTCACGGATTGCAAGCTGCTGCTCGGTGAATGGAACTATATAAAGATTGAATCTGCCCGTATAGCCTGCTACAATTTTCGCAAGCTCAATAACCTTTTCCTTTGCTCTTTCGCTTGTGTAGGGAGGTGAGAAGAAATGCACCGCATCAAGCTCCACGCCTCTTTTTGCAATCATCCATGCGGCAACGGGGCTGTCAATACCTCCTGAAAGAAGAATGGTAGCCTTTCCGCTGGAGCCTGTGGGCATACCTCCGGGGCCTGCACAGCGTGCACCTGTTGAGTAAACATAGGCTTCGCTGTCACGGATTTCCACACGGACAACCACTTCGGGATTTTGTACCTGTACTTTAAGCTTATGCATACGGGAAAGAATCGCTCCTCCCATTTCACGGCTGATTTCGGGAGAGCCTAAGGGGAATTTCTTGTCACTTCTTTTTGCTTCAACCTTAAATGTATTGACACCGTAAAGGCTTTCGCATACATAGTCTGCACCCTCGGAAAGGATTACGTCCATATCCTTGGGGAAAACGCCTGCCTTTGCGATGAATATAATGCCGAAAACCTTGCGGAGCTTTTCCGCCATTGTGTCGGCATCGGTATGAGGGGCAGGGTCAATGTATATTACCGCCTGTGCTTTTTTTATTGAGGCAATGTTTTCCTTACCGACAACTTTTTTTATATTTCTGATGAGAAGATCTTCAAACTTGCTTCTGTTAAGACCTTTGAGGATAATCTCACCGTATTTTACAAGAATAATTTCTTTCATTGATTTTGTTCCTTTCTAAGTGTTGGGGACAGGGCAGTTTCTGTTGCACCTTTGGATTACACAAACTCCCGCGTCCCCTTATCTCCGTCCCCTTATCTCCGTCCCCTTATCTCTAAAAATCCGTAGGGCAGGGGTTTACTCCTGCCTCAAATCGGTAAATCAACAGGGGTTATACACGTAGATTTTTTGCGATTTGTGTCACCTTTTCTGCTACAAGTTTTGCCTCGTCCAAGGTATTATACCTTGAAAAACTAAATCTTATTGCACTGTCGGGCAGGGGTACGTTCATTTCCGAAAGAACATGGCTGCCGTGGCTTCCCGAAGCACACGCACTGCCGCTTGAAACGTAAATCCCTTCGTTTGAAAGTGCGTTCAGCATTATTTCCGAGCGAATTTTGCCAAAGGAAATATTAAGAACAAAGGGGCTTTCGTCCTGACCGCCACCGTTATATACACTGCCGCCAATTTTAAGGAGATTTTCCTTTAAATATTCCTTAATTTCCAGAGCCTTAATACTATCCTGTGGATTTATCAGCTCGCAGGCTTTTCCAAAACCTGCAATTGCACCTACATTTTCCGTTCCGCTGCGGATATTTTTTTCCTGACCGCCACCAAATACCGTGGGCTTCAGGGTAACTCCCTTTCTGATATAAAGTGCACCGATACCCTTTGGCCCGTGGATTTTGTGACTGCTTACGGAAAGCAGGTCAATTCCCCACGCTGCAGGCTTCACAATAACATGCCCAAAGGACTGCACCGCATCTACATGGAAAAGTGCTCTGGGGGCAATTCTTTTCAGTACTGCACCGATTTTTGAAATGGGCATCACCGCACCCGTTTCATTATTAACGTGCATGATGCTAAGAAGCACCGTGTCGGGAGTAATGGCATCGGCAATATCGGAAAATTTAACGGTTCCGTCCTTTTGAGGCTTTATTCTGATTACCTGAAAGCCCTGTGCTTCAAGATAATCCAGTGGGCGGAGAACGGCAGGGTGTTCAACGGAGGTTGTAATAATCCGCTTGCCCTTTTTTATGTTCGCCGCACCTAAAATAGCAATATTGTCGCTTTCCGTTCCGCCCGATGTGAAATATACCTCATCGGGAGTGCAGAAAAGTGCCGCGGCAACCTTTTTTCGTGCATCGGTCACAAGCTTTTCTGCCCGAAGCCCCAATGCGTGACGGCTTGAGGGATTGCCAAAGCTTGTACTCAGATATTCAGTTATGGTTTCCACAACCTCCGATGCGGGGGGCGTTGTGGCAGAGTTGTCAAAATAAATCATTTACTCGTACCTCGTAAATAAATGCGGAGTTCGGAGTTAGGAATTCGGAGTGAATGTTGATTTTCTCCGTGGAGAAAATCCTCCTTAATTCCGCACTCAGCATTCCGTATTCCGCATTTTCATTATTCATCAAATAATGTTGTCTGACTGTCGTCTTTCAGATAATATCCCGATGAGGGAATTGTTCTTGCCTCGTAGCCTGCGGTAGACTTTAATGAAACTTCAGGGAATTCCATTCTTGTAAGAAGTGACTTTCTTCTCATTGTCATAACCTGCACACCCTGACTTGAACGGCTGGTTTTTGTAAGAATGTCCTTCGTGTTAAACACTACGCACTTATCAATGTTACTGAAAAGTGCCACCTGACACTCCTCCTTGCAGTAGAGCATACCTATAATATTGCCCTTACCATAGGCGTTTGTCAGCTTTTTACGGTTTGTTTTGGTTTCATAGCCCTTCATATCCACCTTTGCAACCTTGCCGCTTTCAAAGGCAAAGAGCATAAATCCACCGAAATCGTAAGCAGGTGTGGCATAAAGAATCTTTTCGCCCGCTTCCATTCCAATCAGGTTGGGAAGATATTCACCCAATGCACTCGCCTTTGTATCGGGAATGTCGTAAAGCTTCATTTTATATACATTCTGCCTGTCGGAAAAGAAGAGCATTTCCATTTTATTTGTTGCCTCGGCTTCGCAAAGGAGGCTGTCGCCCTCTTTAAACTTCTGCTCGGCAGCGGCTCGGAGGGAAACAAGGGTGATTTTCTTGAAATAATTTTCCTTAGACATAAATACCCGAACGTTGTAATCCTCGATAAAGCTTTCGGCAGGCTCGATTACCTCGTCCTCTGTTTCAATTACGACCGTCTTACGCTCGCCGCCGTACTTCTTTGTAATTTCTTCAAGCTGTTTTGCAATAAGCTTGCGGATGCGTGCATCGCTTTCGGCGGTTTTGGTAAGGTCGGCAATCTCCTCTTTCAGCTTTTCAATTTCGCTTGTCCTTTTTAGAATGTATTCCTTATTAAGATTACGAAGCTTTATTTCCGCAACAAATTCCGCCTGAATTTTGTCAATTCCGAAGCCTGTCATAAGATTGGGAACAACCATACTGTCTTCGGGAGTGTTGCGGACAATGTAGATTGCTTTGTCAATATCAAGAAGTATTTTTTCAAGACCTTCCAAAAGGTGAAGCCTTGCATTCTTTTTATCAATGTCAAACCACAGCATACGGCGGATACAATCCATACGGAAATTAATCCAGTGAAGAAGTATATCCCTTACGCCCAGTACCATTGGTTCACCGTCTATAAGAATATTGAAATTACAGCTAAAGCTGTCCTCAAGAGGCGTTTGCTTATAAAGTCGTGCCATTAGTTTTTCCGCATCAACACCACGTTTAAGCTCCAGTGTGATTTTAAGACCTGTTTTATCGGTTTCGTCACGGACATCGTTAATATCACGAAGCTTTCCTGCCTTGATAAGCTCGGCAAGCTTGTCTATAATAGCCTCAACAGTGGTGCTGTAGGGAATTTCAAGAATTTCTATTATGTTCTGCTTTTTGTCATAGGAATATTTTGCACGAACCTTTACACTTCCCGTTCCCGTTTCAAAGATTTTTCCCATAACCTCGTCATCACGGATAAGGAAACCGCCTGTGGAAAAATCAGGTCCCTTAATATGCTCGGAAAGGTCTGCCTTTTTATCCTTCATAAGTGCAATGGCAGCACTGCACACCTCGCCCAAATTAAAGGACGCGATATTGCTTGCCATACCAACGGCAATACCCTGATTGGGATTAACTAAAATATTGGGGAATGCAGTGGGAAGAAGTGACGGCTCTTTCATAGTGCCGTCATAGTTATCCACAAATTCTACGGTGTTTTTGTCAATATCACCGAAAATTTCGTTGCATATGGGAAGAAGCTTTACCTCTGTGTAACGGGAAGCGGCATATGCCATATTACTGCTGTAGTGGCGTCCGAAGTTACCCTTTGAATCCACAAGAGGGTGGAGTAGTGCCATATGTCCCTCGGTAAGACGCACCATTGTCTCGTAAATTGCCGCATCGCCGTGGGGGTTAAGCTTCATCGTCTGACCGACAACGTTGGCACTCTTGGTACGGTTTGAGCCCAAAAGCCCCATTTTGTACATGGTGTACAGAAGCTTTCTGTGTGAAGGCTTGAAACCGTCAATCTCTGGGATTGCACGGGATATGATTACGCTCATTGCGTAGGGCATATAATTTTTTTCAAGGGTTTCGGTAATGCCCTCGGGCATCATAATAAACTTTTCTTCATTCATGTAATTCCCTCCGAATTTCAAAGAAATTGCACATATAGAGTTATTGTATCATAATTTTTGGCAAAAAGCAAATTTTAGAAGAAAATTTTTAGGGAACAAAAACCACCCTTAAAAGGTCGTGACCTAAGGGTGGTTTTTACATAAATAATTCATCATAGGTAGTTTCGAGAGCATCACGGATTGCTTTAAGCTGTGATGCGTATATGTGCTGAATTCCGCGTTCGATTTTAACAAGGGCTTCGCGAGTAACATCAATTCCCGCAAGCTGTAATTTTATGGCAAGTTCGGTTTGACCTACTCCGCGTGCTTTTCTTATTCTTCTGATGTTTTTGCCTATGGATATATCATCCTGTTTTATTTTTTGATTCATAAAACAGCCCCCTCATAGAACTAAAATGAGTTCTTTTACTTGATTTTATAATAGTATTGTGATAAAATAGAACCCATATTAGTCCAAAAGGCGATTTAAAGAAAATATTTAAAAAATGAGGGGGCAAAAATATGCAAGAAATTGAACTTATGCCGGGAAACGAGGGGAAAGATTGTCCGGGAAACGGAACAGTGCCGGGCATTGAATGCCGGTGCGATGAGTATGACTACCTTATGTGTTGTACCCCCGAATATAACATAGGAGGTTGTGAGGCTTGTGATTTTCGGGATTGTCCAAGAAGGCAGAACAAAAACCGCAAAGATTTTCCATAATATTGGGTTGACTTAGCGTTTCTAAATATGTATAATGTTAAAGAGGAAAAACTTATAAATATGTGCCCGTAGCTCAGCTGGATAGAGCGTCAGACTCCGACTCTGAAGGTCGTGCGTTCAAGTCGCATCGGGCATACCAGAAAAAACGACTTGTGTCACACAAGTCGTTTTTTCATCGAAATAAATCATCGAGCAAACGGAGTTTGCATATCGCCCCTTGCCTATCTCTCAATCAAACCATACTTAATTTTAATTCGCTCCAGCTTATCTGTCATAGGCTCTGCTATAAACCAAAGGAAAAATGCCGTGGATAATGCATGAATCAAATCAAGGGGAAGCCCTGCAATATACGATGAGTAAATCATAAGGGGAGTAATTTTACTTTGTGCCATAATGACAGAGGCAGGATTCATTATACCGCCGTAGATAATAAGAGTTGCCAGAAATCCGAAAACAGAAAGAGAAGCCTTCGTTTTTCCGAGAAAGCCCTTTTTAAAAAGGATTCCGCCCAAAAATCCGATAATACCGAAAGCAAACATCTGCCACGGCGTCCACGGACCTTGCCCGAAGAAAAAGTTTGACACAAATCCTCCCACAGCCCCCACCAAAAACCCTGTTTCACCGCCCAAAGCGACCCCTGCAATAATCACAATTGCCGAAACGGGCTTAAACTGCGGAAGCATAAAGAATGCCGCCCTGCCTGCCACCGCAATACCGCAAAGCACGCTTATAACCACAAGCTCCCTTGCCTTGGGCTTTCTCGATTCAAACACCATGGCAAAGGGAATCGTGGTTTCAAGAATTATGAGAAGGCTTATAAAATAATATTTTCTGTCCCCCAAAAAGGAAACTCCTGCATAAAGCGTAAGCGGAATTAAAAGCAATATAAGAAACGCTGCCGCAAGAGTCCTTTTGGAAAGCTTTTTGTCTGATTTTCGGGATTGCACTGTTTTAATCTCTGTGTTTTTTTCCTGCTTTTCCTGTCTGTGAAATTCGATTTTGCGTGTGCGTTTCTCTCTTTTTTTCATACTGCCTCCGCAGGCAAGGATAATATCCTCTGCCAAAACCGCATCGGGGAGAGTTGTTCTTGCCATTCGGTTTGCCGCTGTGGTATAGAAGCTGTTACCCTTAAAAAATTCTCTCGGTCTGCCTGTTGCTGTGATGCTTCCGTCAAAAACAAGAGCACATCGGTCCGCATACTCCGCACAAAACTCAATATCGTGGGAAACCATAAGGATTGTAACACCGTTTGCCTTTAAATCGGCAAGAATATCCGAAAATTCCTCTTTAAACTGTGCGTCCATGCCCTTTGTAGGCTCGTCCAGAAGAAGAAGCTGAGGCTCTGAAAGAAGAATCTTTGCCAGTGCCGCCCTTTGCTGTTCGCCCCCCGACAGGTCATAGGGGTGAGATTCCAGCAGAGTTTCGATTCTGCAAAGAAAAGCAATATTTTGTATTCTTTGTTCCTTTTCTTCCTTGCCGAGCTTCTTATCGGATAAAATCTCCATAAGGTCAAGGTAAACCGTCTTTTTCACGAATACGCTCTGCGGATTCTGCGGAAGAACACCGAGAAGCCCTCCATACAGGTTTGGTATTTTGGAAATCGGTTGACCGTTTATAAAAACCTTGCCCCTGTATGGCGTGTGAAGCCCCGAAACAAGGGAAAGTGCCGTGGTTTTTCCCGTGCCGTTACCGCCCACCAAACAAAACAGCTCGCCTTTCTGTACACGGAGGTTTAATCCCTTAATAACATCGGGCATATTTTTTTCGTACCGAAAATAGGCATCTTTAATCTCAATTACAGTATCGTTATTATTTTGTGCTTTATCTTTTGGAATGATGTCGGGGTTTAAAGCATTCCCCTTTGCATATTCGTCGAGCCATATTCTGCCGTCCCTTACTGTTAAAGGGCAGTTTGCAGAGAATGGAATTTCACCGTAAACTCTCATGGGCGTGGGGAGTGCCGAATACATGGGATGGTTTAGATTTTTAAGAATTTTACCCACTTTGCTCGGTTCTTCATCAGCAATAATTCTGCCGTTATCCATAACAATTACTCTGTCGGCTATAGGAAAGGCGTCCTCTAACCTATGCTCGGTGAGAATTACTGCCACCCCAAGCTCGCGGTTGATTTTTTCCAAGGTTTTCAGAAATTCCTGTGCGGCAATGGGGTCAAGCTGGCTTGTAGGCTCGTCAAGTATCAGCACGGACGGCTGCATTACCATAACCGAGGCAAGGATAAGAAGCTGCTTTTGTCCGCCCGAAAGCTCTGTCACATTCTTGTAAAACCAATTCTGTATACCGAAAAACGAAGCCATTTCCGAAACCCTTGTCCTGATTTCAGGGGTGGAATACCCCAGACTTTCAAGCCCGAAAGCAAGCTCGTGCCATACCTTATCCGTTACAATCTGATTATCGGGGTTCTGCATCACAAAGCCTATTTGTGCCGCCTGCTCACTTGCATCATAATCTGAAAGGAGCTTTCCATTAAAATAAATATTTCCGCTTATTTTGCCGAAAGGGGACAGAGAAGCTTTTAAAAGCCTTAAAAGTGTGGTTTTTCCGCACCCCGACTGTCCACAGATAAGTATAAATTCACCTTTTTTAACCGATAAATTTATATTGTCAAGAGTCTTATATTCAGTATTTGGATATGTGAAACTTAAATTTTCGACCTTAAAGCTTTCCATCTTCTCACCTCCCAAAGCTCAATTATAACAGGAAACATACAAAGAAGCAGATATGACATAAACACGCTGATGCCAAAGGGGGAAATGTCTGCCGCTTTCATAGCAGGGAAATAGCTAAAAGCCATTTTGCCCAATAAATTCCCGACAAGTGTGTATGCTCCCAGGAGCAAAATACAGATAAGTACTTTTTTATCACGTTTATCAAATGTGAATATAGAAAATGCCGTTCTGCCCTCTGTGCCATATCCCCGTGCTTTCATGCTGTCTGCCGTTTCAATGGCGTTCTCCAGTGACCAGGTAGTCATAATTGATAAAATACTAAGTCCGTTTTTTGCCCGCTTTATTATACTTCCTTGCCTCACATCACGCCCCATGCACCGCTGTGCGTTTGTAACCACCTTAAGCTGCGCGGTAAATCTTGGCACAAAACGAAGCGTCATAGAGATTATAAGCGACAAGGACGGAATTATTTTCCCGAAAAGATAAATGAATTTATCGCTCGTCATAATCTCGTTGTAGCAGGAAAAGTGGCATATAACGCTGACAATCATAATTGCCGCACAAAGCCCATAAATGATTGACTCCAACGTCAGCGGATTTCCACTCGGCAGATATCTCAGAATTGTAGCTCCCTCGTGATTAAAGGCAGGGTTTATCAAAGCCGTTATGATAAGCATAGGGAGCATATATATTAAATTGTTTTTAATCTGCCTCCTGCCTTTTAACATCACAGAATATGTAAAACCGCACGCAAGTGAAATACACAGGCACACAGGATGCATAAAAAAACAGGAAAACCCGATTACAAGCACAAAGTATGTAAAATTCACAATCGGGTGATAATTTTTAAATTCATTCATGATTTCAGCTCCCACCCCGTGCGGAATAACCTCCGCCCACATCGCTTCCTAAATCGCAGGTGTATACCCATTCGACCTTATCTCCGTCCTTAAGCTGATATCGGGAACAGCCGTAGTTGGGAAACCACCCGTTGACCTTATACATCCACCCCGAAAGCTCCCCGCAGTCAAATTCATAAAGGTTGGCTATGCCCTCAATATAAGCACTGTTATATATAGGTGTGTTCACGAATTCCATATGGATTTTATTTTTCTTCATTTCCCGAAAAAGCAGGTCAAATACGCTTTCGCCCTCATAGAAGGAAACCTTTTTTTCAGCAAATATAACTCCGTCTGCCGGCACAATATCTGCCTTTTCCTTATCAAGCTTTGTAAGGTTTTTAAGTATTGTATCACATCTTACGGATAGTGTGCAAGTATATTCTTTATCTGGTATAACTGCCTCCTGAGGCTCCTCAGGGAGAGGCTTTCCGTCGGGAACAGGGTCGGTATTATATTTGTCTTTACCTGTACTGCTGTCTATAACCATTTCGGTTTGCACAGAAGATGTCCTGTTTCCGTCTTCGGCAGAAGCAGGCTCACGTTCTTCTGCATCGCTGTCTGCTGACATATCCTTTTGTTCTTTATCGGTTGCCCGAGCAGGTGTTTCCGCAGGGTCGGGCAAATCGGTTGGTGCCGACACGCCGTTTTCGGAAACCGCTTTGGTCTGCGTCTGTGAACCGTGAGGGCTTGGGGCATCACCGCCATACCAAAAGACAAAAGCCAATACAATTGCGATTATAACACCTGCTATTATTTTACTTTTATGTTTTTTCATCTGATTTCTCCTTACAGAAGCTTTGCGAGGAAGAGCATATTATAAAGCATATCTGCAATTTCTGCCCTTGTAACTGCTTCTTTCGGCATAATCACCATCGCATTATCTGAAAGAAGCCTTTCTTTATAGCAAAAGAAGAGTGCGTTTTGTGACCAATCGGAAACAGTGAAATAATCAAAGAAATGTGCCAGAAATTTACGGGCTGCTTCAGCGTCGGTTTCCGTATTTATACCGCAAAGCCTTGCGGCTCTTGTAATCATTACTGCCGCTTCTTCGCGAGCGATGGTGCCGTTTGGATTAAATTCGTTTTCGGATACGCCTTTTATAATTCCGTAATCGTATGCCGTGCTTACATGGTTATAGTACCAATCGTTTGATTTAACATCTTCAAAAATCGCATTGCCTTTTTCGGGCAGTCCAAGACCTCGTGCAATAATAGCTGCAAATTCCGCTCTTGTCATGGTGCTGTTTGGCTCAAAACTGTTTTCTGCTTTGCCGTTTATAATTCCTCTTGATGCCAATGCTTCTATTTTAGCCTTTTCATCATGAGCTGCTATATCATCAAAGGTTTTGTCCGATGCGACGACACTCATTTTCTTAACATCTGCGTGCTTATCCTTAAGCCCAAAGTCCTCGTCTTTATCGGCATCGCTCTCTGTTAAAGTGGTATCCTCTGCCTCCGGATAATCAACAGTGTAGTCATACACACCTGTGCCAATGCTTTCCTCATTGTCGGAGGCTCCCTCATCAGAAGCTTCGCCGCCGTTGATTTCTACATCTGTCATATCATAAAGTGCACTCTTGCCCTCAAGAAAACGAAAATACGAAACCAATGCACATTGCCCCTGTTCGGTAGCCATGCCGTTCAATCCGCTATATGGAAGATGCTCAAAGCCGCCGCCGTCAACAGCAAAAGTGCATAATGCATCTATAACAGAAACACCGTTTTTTATAAACCGCTCATCCGTTTCGGGATCAATCCCGAGTGCGGTCAATGCTACCGCAACCTGAGCACAGGACTCGCAGCAGACGCCATCAACAGAACCAAAGCTGCCATTTTCGTTTTGTATGGCAGAGAGGCAATCAAGTGCGTTGTCAACTGCCTCCTGAACCTGTGTGTGCGTATCATAGTACGGGGCAAGGGACTGAATTGCCATACCGGTCAGGTCGGGATCAGCCGCTTTGCCAAAAAGGGACCAACCGCCGTCATCAAGCTGTTTTTCAAGAATATGGGATATAATCCCCTCGCGGGTAGCCTGTGCTTCTTCATTCTCATTTTTGGGTATTTCATAGTTATGGGCATCGAAAGCTATCAAAGCCCATACAGGACCGTTAATGCCTTGCTTTTTAATATAAGTCATATCCGACAGCCCGTAAAGAAGATTATGACCGTTAACATCGGTAACATCATATCCGGCTGCAGTAAGGGCAAGAATCACGCGGGAGTTATCGGTGGATTTGACTCTGTGAAGCTGATTTTTATCATTAATGTTCTCGTTTACATAACTGAGCACATTCTCGTAGTAGCCATCAGGGCATTTGCGGCCGCCGCGGGTAAGGGCAATAACCATCCATTCTCCGCCTACACTTCCAACCGCAGGGACTCCAAGGCTCTCAATGTAGTTTCCTGTTTCTTCATATACGGTAGCAGGGTCTCTATTTGCTGCCTCCATATCGGTTATCGTATCATGGGCAAATGCCGCGGTTGTAAGCATCAATATTACAGAAAGTACGATGCTGAAAAACTTGTTTTTCATTTAGCTTTCTCCTTTAGTCGCAGGTTACAAAAAACTCCTGACAAATGGGTGAGCAGGATGTAACTGCTCCCCACAGCATGATTTTATCGCCTTGGGAAAGAACTATCCCCTCGGGAACAGGCACAGACATAATGCTTTCGCCGTTTGTTTTTCTTGAAGTCTTAAACTCGGTTTTAATATTGTTAAGGTAATGGTTTTCAAAGTCGGCAAATATTACGGTTACAGTAGCGCCTTCCTCAGAAAAAGAAAAGTATACATTTTCGCCATCATACCCCGTAATCCGGTTTTCTGTTTTGGCGGAAAAGAAAGTGTCCTCAATATAGCTTGTAAGGATTGCTTCCTGCTCGGCGATGTCCTCCTCCGTTGCAAGAGGGTCGGCCGCCACCGCAAGAGCTGTTTCGTAGACATCATCTGCGGCAAGATTGCCGTAATAATCGTTAATTGCAGCCAAAATAAAGATAAGCTCGGATTTGTCCGCCTGAGTAAACAGATTTCCGCCCATATATTCTGCCATCACATTAGAGGGGAAGCCGCAGTCGCTGCCGTAACCATAAAGGCTAAAATGCCAACGGATTACATCGCCAAGGAGAACCGGTTCCTGGGTGTTGTAGTCGGTAATTTCCGCTCCGGGGAAAGAAGAATCTGCCCCCAAAGACCCCCACCAATCGTTAATGGAATAGCACCAGCCCGCATACATACTGTAATCAAATTCAGCAAGATAGCCGTCGCCATCTCCCATAGAATCAAGCTCCCACGAGTAAGGCTCAAGATACTTAGGATATATCGGTGCAACCGTATCATCAAATTCAAATCCGCTAAAATATGAGGAAGAGCCCCTGTAATTGATGTTTTTGCTTTCAAAAAGCTCTATGGTAATATCCCCCGTTGATTTGTTTTCCTCCTTTGTAAAGAGCGACGGCTCTACTAAAAAGCCCTGTCCGATATTGTATGCCTCTATTGTGATTGCTCCTTTTTCCGCTCTCAGCTCTATTAAGGTCAGCTTATTGCAAGCAAAAGTGCAAAACGACTGCATCCCAAGCAGCATTATTGCTAAAAGCAGTATACTAAAAATTTTCTTTTTCATCTTAAAAATTCTCCTCTCTATTTTTTAAGGGTGAAGCGGCACGCATCTTTTTTACCGTATAGGAATTTGCGTAAAATTAAGACGCATGAAGCTATGTTCGCACAAGGATTGTGTGCGACAAGGGTGAAGCGGCACGCTTCTTTTTTGTAGGTAACACAAAGCTTTTAAGTGTTTTTGGTCTTTTGTTTTTTTCACCTCCGCATTTTCGCCGCAGGAAATAAAAAAACTGCGGCAATTTTTCTTTCAAAAAATTACCACAGCTGAGTTTTTCTGTGATGAATCACAATTCGGCATAAGCCGAAAACGCTACCCCTATGCAAATGAGCACTTACGAGATAACATCAAAGCAGGTCTTGTGACTTATGCCATATAGACTACAAAGTCCGCATTTTTGCACCCTGCCTTCTCGGTTTCCCAATGACTATCTTTCGATAACGGATGCAAAAACTTCGGCACATACACCGACAGTTTACCGCAGGGGATTCTCACCCCATTCCCTTTTCATTGATTATACCCGAAGGGGCATAATCAACACTCTGTGTGAAATATTAAGTTTACGTGCTTTAGTATAATACGTTTTTTTGTAAAAATCAAGGCAAAAAACAAATATTTTTGGAAAACTTAGTTTAAAACTCCGTTTGCCACTATTCCCACGATGAAAAACTGCTCTCCGTGGGAGGGAAGTGTAATTTCACCCTCACCAAAAATAATTGTGAGCGTGTTTTCCTCGCTGAGTGAAAAGCGGACATTTTCGGAAATCTCCGAAAACTTATATTCCCCTGCATTGGGAAGTGCGTTTATTTGCTCTCTGATTTTTTCATTTATTACGCTTTTAAAATCATACCCCTCATTAAATAAATCAGAAAGAGTTAAAGTCTTTCTTAAATCAAAGGTAGCAACTGAATCAGTGGAATCCTCCGCCATGGATTTTTCCTCGGAGGCTTCGGCTGTTGCAACAGAACCGTTAACAGAGCGTGCCGCCTTGGGAGAAGCCTTGTCAGATACGGAGGAAGTATCAAAAAGCACCGATTCCTCTTTATTATTATTTTTTACAAGAGCTTGCTTCATGCCCTCGCCGTCACGGGAATTGTAAACGGAAAGAACGCAGACTCCGCAGATGAACACTGCCGCTGCTGCAGCTGCAAATTTTGTAAATGTATAAATTTTAGCTTTTTTAATTTTTTTCTGTGCCTTTTTAAAAAGGGAGCTATTAAGTGCATCGGGAACATCGTCAGATGTGAGTGCCTCTTTTATGGCACTGTCAAATTCTTTGTCTGTCATAGCCCTTCTCCTTTCATGAATTTCTCTTTCAAAATCTTTCTGGCGGTAAAAAGCCTGCTTTTAACCGTACCTTCGGGAATTTTCAGCACCTCGGCAATTTGAGAAAGGTTCATTTCTCCGATGTAATGAAGAAGCACACACGGGCGAAGATTATCGTCGAGAGAGGAAACTGCACGCTTAATTTCTTCCGAAAGCTCGCTTTTTAAAATATCATCCTCAATGTTTTGGTCGCCTTTTGCATTAAGCTGGTTGTCAATCGGAACGGTCGGAGCAATTTCCTGCCTGCGTATGTTCTTGCGAAGTGCACTTTTCCACAACGAAACGGCAATTGTGCAAAGATATGCCGACGGGTTATTATCTTCATCAATAAGTGCGGCTTTTTCCATTGCCTTTAAAAAAGTGTCCTGATACAAATCGTCGGCATCATGTGTGTTTTTGCAAAGCCTCAGGCAAAAGTTATACAGTTTTTTTCCGTGCAATGTAACGAGGCGGTTTATGTCTGTCTGTTTCAAAACATTAACCCCTTTCATATAATTATAGTCGTATAAATCCATAAGGTTCATAAAAAGAAGCGTGCCGCTTCGCCCTCATCGCGTTCCGACAGAATTTAAAAGTGGCAAAAAGCCGCTCGCGATTAGATTAAGCAATTTCAAATACCATAAAAAAATAATATCACATATTGAAAAAAAAGAAAAGCGGTGTTATTATAAAAACATAAATATTTAACAAAAAGGAATGTTTTTTTTTGAAAACCAACTATTTTTCAAATGCCATAAACCACCTAAGGACAATTACACGCCACCGACACGCCGTTATCCGCCACGGCAGGAAGGCAGGAATTTTTTGGCAGGGGCTTTTTCACGACTTGTCCAAATATACGCCCACAGAATTTTGGCAGGGGGTAAAATATTATGCAGGAACCTTCAGCCCCAATGAAACGGAGCGAAAGGAAAAGGGCTACAGCGGTGCATGGCTTCACCACAAGGGCAGGAACAAGCACCATTTCGAGTATTGGACTGACTATAACCCTGCTGAAAGACGGGTAAAGCCCGTTAAAATGCCTGTACGCTATGTAGCCGAAATGTTTTGCGACAGGGTTGCCGCCAGCAAGATTTATCAGAAAGAAAATTATAACGAAAAACACCCCTATGAATATTTTCAGAGGGGTAAGCCAAACAGATTTATTCACCCCGAAACAAGTGACCTTTTGGAAAGCTGGCTTCTTCTGCTTCGGGAAAAGGGCGAGAAAGAAACCTTTAAGCACATAAAAAGCACCGTAAAAACAGGGCAGTATCCTAAAACATTGCCGATAGCAATAAGAGAAGAATCCCACCCGGAAGATTAAGCACTGCTAAAGTTGTGGCGGTTATAAGATTTATGCCCACTTGTACAAAGGATAGCTGTGCCGCTAAAGTGTTGTAGATGAAAAGTACCGCAAAGGACCCCGTAATCTTTAAAAGAAGCTTTGCGGCAGTATCTATATTAAGGAAGAAAAGCACGCACAAAACAATTCCTAATATATATAAAAGAAAATTCATAAAACCACCTCTCATACTTATATTATGAGAGGTGGTTTTCCTTTAGAAGCTTTTTTAATTTATCATCGGGATAAAAAGGATATGTTTTTCCTTGATATTTTACAGATTGCTTTGAGAACTTTGCTTCCGCAAGTGGGTAGCAGGCAGTTTCTTTTTCAATCAGTCCGTATCGGGTAAGTACTGACAGGCAGTCCTCATACAAAACATAAGTTTTCACAAAAGTTCCCTGACGGAGAATTTTGTTTATCAGAATTGCACTCAAAAAAAGAGTTGCAATCTGCAAAAACCAGCCAAAGGGGAGGGCGTTCCCAATGTGAAACAAAACAAAGCACATTAAAACTACTCCGACAAGCTCAAAAAATATCCGCTTGTCACTTTTGGGCATTATTGCACGGCATCTGTATATCTCTTTTCTTTCTTCCATAATAAATTCCTTTCTTATAAAAGCCAATCCACAATTGCGGCGGAAAGCTTTCCGTTTTCAGTTTCAAGCACTGCAAAAGAGGGGTTTCCGCCTCTGGGCTTTGCCACGCTTCCGGGATTAAGAATAATTATTCCGCTTTCCCCCTTTTTCAGCACAGCGTGGTGGGTATGCCCGAAAAGTGCCGCCTCGCACCCTTTACTAAGGGCGGTTTGCTCCAGCTTCTCTGTTCCGTAGCTGACCGACTGCGTGTGCCCGTGGCAGAGAAATATTTTATGCCCGTCAAAATCTATAACCCTCTCAAAATCCTCGCTTCGCATATAGTCGTTGTTTCCCAGAACCGATACAACCCTTATCGGGTAATAGAGGCTTTCTATATAGTCCACATCACGGGCTATGTCCCCAAGGTGGATTATCAGGTCTATGTTTTTCTGCCCGATTGCCGAAATCGCTCTTTCGCAGGCGGCAGTATTTGTATGACTGTCCGAAAGTACAATTGCTCTCATATAATCAACTGGTATAATGTAATTGACTCATCTAACAGTCATTTTCATTATACCTTTCTCCTTTCTATCAACCTTTTTTAATCCGTGGTTGATTACGGTTTTGTATATTGATATTATATAAATAAGTAATGTGGATTTGTATTAATCACCTGTGGCTTTGACTACTTAACGGAGATTCTCACCACACCTTGTTTCTTAGTAATGATTAGTTAGATGAGTCTTTGAATTCGTATCTCGCACCAGGTTTTACGGAACAAGTGTTGTGGATAACACATTACAATTTTTACGAAAGGAATGTATTACCATGATTTTAGTCGGAATCGACATTGGTAAAAACAAACACACTTTTTCCATAATTGATAAAGGAACCGGTGAAATACTTTTAAATCCATCCGTTTTTGATAACAATCAGAACGGATTTCGATTTCTCATCGAAAAGCTAAGCGATTATGCCAAATCAGAACTTCTTATCGGAATGGAAGATACAGGGCATTATCATTTTGCTTTACTTAAATATCTTCTTGATAACCGATATACAGTTGCTCTCATTAACCCTACAACTACTGACCTTACAAGGAAAATTCAAGGTGGCATCACAAAAAACGATCCTCTTGACTCCCTTACTATCTGTGATGTTATTTCTTCTAATCAGAGAAAGAAACCATATCGTGTTACTAAAGTAAATCGCTTTGATCTTTATGAACAGAAGCAATTAACACGTCATCATCATAATCTAAAAGAAGAGTTAAACACTTACAAAAACCGTCTTCAAAAATGCATTGATATTGTATTTCCTGAATTCAATTCACTATTCAATTCTAAATACGGAATTGTATATATGAGCATCTTAAAAACTTTTTCTTCTGCCAATGCTATTGCAAATGCTGACATTCGCAGCATTCGTAAATGCTTTGATTTTAAAGGAAGAGGAAATCGTATCTCTCTTTCTGGCGAGCAGCTTAAAACGATTGCCAAAACTTCTATTGGTATACCATCTGCTGCTGAAGAAATTCAAATCAGACACCTTGTAAGTCAAATTGAACTACTGGAGGAACAACTTTCTGAAATAGATAAAAGGATAGAAGAGTTCTCCGTCGAAAACAACTCTACTATCCTTTCGATACCGGGCATTTCACATTTTTCCGGTACCTCTATTTTAGCAGAATTGGGAGACATTTGCAACTATCAAAAAGCATCTCAGATAATTAAATTTGCAGGTGTTGCTCCTTATCACTACGAATCCAGTCAATTCACGGCACAACATACTGCTATTACGAAGAAGGGTTCGCGGTATTTAAGAAAAACTTTATATCAAATTATTGTACCGGTCATCTACCACAATGAGGTTTTTCGTGCTTATTACAACAAAAAATTATCAGAGGGCAAAGGACACAGATGCGCTCAAGGACATTGCATCCGAAAACTCCTGAGAGTTATATATCATCTCTTGAGCACCGGACAAAAGTTCAGTCCCGAACTTTTGGTGTAAGCAAGAATTAAATTACCTTTTACAAATTGCCTTTTTTAAAGGCTTATTTGTCATGCCATAAAATCCACAATTATTTATATATTTTCAATGTACATACATAACCAACTATATTTTAAAAATTTTATAAAAAACTACTTGATTTTTATATAGTTAGCTCCGATATTTATTTTATAGGAAAGAACACATTCTGTCAAGACGGCATATTATTAAATAGGAGTGATGATTTATGAAAGATATTATTGAGCAGATTAAAAAAATGGATAAATCCCAGCTTAAAGATGCTGTAAAGCAGGCACGGGCATTTGTAAAAACACAGGAGGGAAAAGACCTGGTGGAAAAAATCAAAAGCTCAAACGGGAAAGATGCAATCCAAAAAAATGATATAATGACGGAACTGGGTAAAAACCCTGAGCTTGCAAAAATGATTTCCGAGATATTTAATGCGGAGGGCTGATAAAATTGGATTTGGAAAAAGAAATATCAAAGGCACTTTCTGACCCCGACATTATGAATAAGGTGCAGGGCGTACTTTCTTCCTTAAATAATAATGAAGAAAAAGAGGAGGAAGAAGCCCCGAAAGAAGCTCCCAAGCTTCCGGCTAATATGCTTTCTTCCTTAGGCGGAATGGTAAATGACGACCGCACTCGGCTTCTGATGGCGATAAAGCCTTTCCTCAGCGAAAAACGAGCACCGTACATGGACAGTGCCCTTACCATACTTAAATTTGCGTCAATGGGAAAGCTCGGCAAGGATTTAAAACTGTTTTAAGGCGGTGAAGGTATGAGAGTGACACAAATGCCGGCAGGCGGAGGCACGGGCAGTATGCAACGGAGTGTTTCCGTACCGATAATGCACAGGGCTGATGAAAGCCATAGTGGAATAGATATAAAGAAAATTCTTTCACGCTTTGAAAAGGATGATTACATTTTGGCAGGGCTGATAATAGTGCTGGTGCTTGAGGGCTGTGACGACTATATTCTTTTGGCGGCGCTGGGGTATCTGTTTTTTATGGGATTGAAGGATTAGTGCTTTTTCAGGCCGTTTTACGGTGGTTTTTCGCCACCGTAAATTTTTTTGAAAAAACTTTCAGAAAGGTGTTGACAAAGAGGTTTTTTTGTAGTAATATATACAACGTTGTCGCTTTGGAAGCACATTGACAGATACACCGAAAAAAACTTAAAAAAGTTTAAAAAAGTGTTGACAAAGAGCTTTAAGCGATGTATAATAAACAAGCTCGCTAAAAACGAGTGAGCGGATTGAACCTTGAAAATTAAATAGCGTAAGGGCTCAAAAGAAATTTTCTTTTTGAGATTAACTTTAGGCGAATAC